>JACDDZ010000306.1 GCA_013816695.1 Gemmatimonadaceae bacterium | reverse complement strand
GGTAGCCGAGCTGATAGACGCGCGCGACTACATGGTCGTCTTCCTGCGCAACTGCAGGCTCGGTTGCAACGGCCTCGTGCAGCGCCGGGTCGAAACTCTGGTCAACTGGATTGATAGTTTCGAGACCCGCAGAGATGAGAATCTTGGCGAGCTTCTTTTCCACCATCTCAACGCCCTGCACCACGGTCACCGAGTCAGTTGTTGCAGGATCGACGTGCGCGAAGCGCGCGATGTCATCAAGCGGATCGATCATCTGCTTGACCAGATCAGCCTGCCCGCGCGATTCAGCTTCCTGCTTTTCTCGAGCAGTCCGCTTGCGATAGTTGTCATATTCCGCTGCAAGGCGCAGGTAGCGCTCACGCTCGACTGCCGCCGGATCGTTCTCAGCCGGCTCGTCACTCGATTGCACGTCCGGCTCGCCATCTGCGGCAGCGCTTGGGTTAACGGCTGAATCGTCCGTCATTCCGGCTCCGCGCTCGAACGCGTCCTCGGATTCGAGCACCTCTTCTTCAGCCTCGTGCTTTTGCTTGTGCTTTTTATCGCTCATGTCAGTAACCTAATCAGTTTGAAACTGGCGTCGAATCATGGCCAGCGCTGCCTGTGCCGCCCTGTGTCTTATCTCAGTCCTGTCGCCACCGAACACAAACGATTTTGCGCGGGGCCGTGGTCCCTCAACAGCGATCCAGACCAGCCCGACAGGTTTTTCTGCGCTTCCGCCCGCAGGTCCGGCGATCCCGGTAATTCCCACCGATATCTCTGTCCCGAATTTTCGCCCTGCACCCCGCGCCATCGCAACTGCCACAGCTTCTGAAACGGCTCCCTGCTGGGTAATCGTTTTCTCGTCGACCTGGAGCTCCCTGACTTTTACATCGTTGTCGTAGGCAATGACTCCGCCCACGAATACATCACTGGATCCCGGGATGTCGGTCAGCCTTACCGCGAGCAGGCCACCCGTGCAGCTCTCAGCGACGGAAATCCGCAACTTTCTCGACCGGCATTCATCGAGCACAACGGCGGAGAATTCGGTCTCGCCCTCTCCATATACGTACCGTTCGATTGGTTCGCGAAGTTTCAGCGCAGTTGCCTCGAGTTTCGCGTCTGCCGCTGCCGCATCCGCTGCCCTCACCGTCAGGCGCAGGTCGACTCCATCGAAACCCGGAAGAAATGCGAGGCGGATATCACCGACCGCGGCTGCGGGCACCGCAATTTTTTCGGCCAGCGTAGACTCAGGTAGTCCGTTGGTCCGAATGGTCAGCGATCGAATGACATCCGCTCTCCCTGCTCTAACCTTGAGCCTCGGGACGAGCTCTTCGTTCAGGATTCCGCGCATCTCACGCGGAACTCCTGGCAGCATCGCAACCCAGCGCTTCGATTCATCCTCGAGAAGCAGTCCGGGCGCCGTGCCGTAACGATTGGTCAGGATATCAGCGCCAACGGGAACTTCCGCCTGGCTTCGATTTGATTCGGGAAGGTCTCCCGGAAGCCCGCGCGATTTCCATCGATCACGCAGCGCTTCAAGAATGTCTTCATGCAGCTCGATGCTTCGGCCAAAAATCTGCGCAATTGCAGGCTTGGTGATGTCATCGCTCGTGGGCCCCAGACCGCCGGTTGTAATGACTGCGCCAGTTCGGGCGAGCGCATCAGACACTGCAAGGGAGATCTGGAGCGCATCGTCACCGACACTGGTGCGACGGATTACCTGGATTCCCAGGGTCGCAAGCTCTTTCGCTATGTAGGCGCTGTTGGTGTCGAGGGTAAAGCCAAGCAGCAGCTCGTCGCCGATTGTAACGAGCTCGATCCGCACTTGCTAGCGGGTAATGACGTATCCGTAACGGCGCATGTACAGCCAGAGCGAATACAGGGTGAGGAACAACGCTCCAATCATCGTCACAACTCCAACTATTCCGTTGAAGTTCGCGAAGGCATTCCAGGGTGAGCCTTTCCATCCGCGCTCTGCTGCAAGGGTCGCAGCAAAGAACCAGAAGAACGCCGAGCCGACCCAGGTGCACTGAAATCCTGTCTTCCACTTGGCGGGACCAATTGCAGAAATCACGACTCCCTTTCTCGCGGCGTACTGGCGAAAAATGGTCATGAACAGCTCCCTGCCTATCACGATTGCGACGATCCACCAGCTCAGGCCGACTTCACCGAGTGGCGTGACGAACTTGTACGCGCCGTGCAGCTCATTGGAAAAGGGTCCGCGACCAGCGGGCGCCATGAGCATGTACATTGGAATCAAGGTCGCAAAGAGCAGGAGCTTGTCGGCGAGCGGATCGAGCATCTTACCGAGATCGGTCACCAGGTTTCGCGCACGCGCCAGCTTTCCGTCGTAATAGTCCGTTATTGCAACAGCGATATACAGGATGAATGCGCCCAGCCGAACCCAGCCGGATGGAATGAACGGGAGCGTGGCGATGAAGGGAGTGCTCAGTATTCGCCCGGACGTTATCGCGTTGGGAAGATTCACTATGCCAACGCCTTGAGGACTCGCTTGCTCACTGCCTTCAGTGTATCGAACACACCTTCACCGTTGATTGCAACAGCCTCGAAGTAGGGAGCACGCTCAACCCATTCCCCGGTCGGAAGCTGGTCAACCAGGTTTTCCCCTGCGTGATAGGGATCGGGGGCCACGTGCTGCATGGCGGCCTCGGCCACTTCCCAACCCGGATTGAGGGCAGACTGGAGATCTTTGATCGACCCAGCATTCGGCAGATCGCGCTTGTTGTATTGGACAACGAAGGGAATCCTGGTGAGGTCGTAGCCGTATTCAGCCATGTTGTCGTAAAGATTCTGCATCGATTCCACATTCGCTTCCATTCGCTCGACCTGCGAGTCGGCGACAAAGACGATTCCGT
>JACDDZ010000305.1 GCA_013816695.1 Gemmatimonadaceae bacterium | reverse complement strand
TCCGCGCGTTGTCGGCATTACTACCGCTGAGTATGGAGCGCCGGCACAGCGACCCCTGAACTCGGTTCTTTCCAATAGTAGGCTGGAAGCGACGTTTGGCGTTCGCATGAGTACATGGCAGGATCAGCTCCGCGACTGCCTGGCGGGGTCGTGAGCGCCGCCGGATCTCCCGAAATCGATGTTGTAATCGTCAACTGGAATGCTGGCCGGCTTGTTTCCGACTGCATCGCGGCGCTCGACAAACTTGCACATTCACTTCCGTGTTTGCACGTGATCGTCGTCGACAATGCATCCACAGACGGATCTGCCGACAACCTTGTCGTGGCTAATCTCCAGCTGTCTGTCATCAAGAGTCGGGCTAACCTCGGCTTTGCTGGCGGCTGCAACCTCGGCGTCGAGGCCGGAAGAGCGCCGATCCTCCTTTTCCTGAATCCCGATGTAATAGTTGGTGATCCTGCGGCGGTAACCACGCCACTCGACTTTTTTCGCAACCCGGCGAACTCATCGACCGGAGCGTGCGGAGTCCAGCTGCGGGACGAATACGGGGCGATTGCGCGAACCCTTTCGCCCTTTCCAACGCCCCGGAGGGCATTCGGGTGGATGACGGCGCTCGACCGGATAGTTCCCGCACTGTTCGATCCACATTTTCTTCCTGTCGCCGAGCATACTTACAGCAGGCGTGTAGACAGCATCATGGGTGCGTATCTCATGATGAGGCGGGAAGTCTTCGAAATGCTGGGCGGCTTCAGCACCCGGTTTTTTGTGTACTACGAAGACGTTGATCTCTGCCGGCGCGCGACTTCCGCAGGGTTTCCTTCATGGTTCGTTGCGGATGTATCGGTAATGCACGAAGGTTGTGGAACAACGCATAGCATCAGGGCTCTGCGGTATTTCTACTCGACACGGAGCAGGATCATTTACGGCCTGCGTCATTTTTCCAGAACGTCCGGACTTCTGACGGCAGCCGGGTGGCTTGTGATTGATCCGCTCGTGCGAATCTTGTATTCGGTCGCCACATTTTCTTTCCTGTCGACCGGGCAGACGCTCAGGGGCGCAGCAATGCTTTGGCGCGATTCTGTGAACTTCATGAAAGAAGGCCGCGTTTGAGGCGGACCGAGGCAGGGTTGGGTCCTAAAGGCGCGCTGTGGAGCGTGTTCATGATCGGCATGGTCCTCATGCCTTTCTCGTCGGGAACAGAGGTCGCCGTTGTTGCATACGGCCTTCCCGTTTTGCTGTTGCTTTGCATCGGATACATCGTGTTGCAGATGCGTGACCCGTACTTCCGTCCCGGGATGATGCAGCCTTCACTTCTCGGACTTCTCCTGGTGATTACGATCGTTGCCACCAGCTTGTATGGGCCTGAATTCAAGGCAGCGGCGGCGCGCGTAATTCCGAACGTCATCGGGTTCCTTGTTTTTCTTTATCTTCTTTCTCCCTTTAGTGGCCCTCCGGGGACTGTAACGAAGGTTGAGCGGACCGCTGCGATTTACATAGTGGCGGCCACCGTCGTGGCTCTTTACTACCTGATCAACTTCGTAGTCCAGGCAAACGAAGTTGGGCTCGCGGGAGTGCTTCTGGACCGCGTCACCGGCGGAATCATAAGTCTTCCGTGGGGCGCAACGAACGTGGTCGCGAGCCTGCTGCTATTGCCGATGCTTCTCACCTTCTATTTCGGCTCGAAAACGGACAATACGCGCGGAGGCTTTTTCTACCTGTTCGCCAGAACGATCATGGTCGCCACGATCTTGTTGACGCAGTCGCGCGGTGCAATGATCTCCGGCGCTTTCGGTCTCGTACTGCTGGCATTTTTTTTCAAGGGCAGAGCGCGTATTCGCCTTCTGGCTTTTGTCGCCTTAACCTGGTTCCTCTGGGCAATGTTCGATAGCTGGGTGCAGTCCGTCCTCGACCAACAATTCGTTTCGGAGATCGTGGCGCGGTTTTCCGGAGAGGATGTCGTGGACCTGAATGGCCGGGTGCAGATATGGGAAAAGTTTAGCGATGCGTTCCTCGGGTCACCGCTTCTTGGGAGCGGGTTCTATTCCACGCTTTACACAATCGGGAGCAGCGGACACAACATCGTGCTTACAACGGTAGTCGAGCGCGGGCTTGTGGGGTTGGCGCTTTCGTCCGCGATCCTCATCAAGGCAGCCCAGGGAGTTGTGTCCGGCTTCTTTCGCGCCAAAGCCAGTGACCTGAAACTCTTTCTGGCGTGCCTGGGCGCCGGTGGAGCGGCCTCGGTGCTCCATCTTATGGTAGAGGACGCTAACTTCACCCAGCAGTATATTGTATACTCGTGGGTCGCATTGGCGCTCGTCTTTCAGGTGCTTGAAGCACTTCCGGCCGAAGCGCCAGTCGCAATTCGCGATGCAGGGCACAACTCTCTCAGATACACGACCTGATTTTGACACCAGCACCCAGTTCGATCAGTCTATTTGCAATACTGCGGTCGCTGTTCCGGCATTCGCGCAAGCTGCTGCTGGTGGGGTTTGTTGTCGGCGCGGCAACAGCTGCCGTCATGTACTTCACGCCGCGAAAGTACATCGCCTCCACCACGCTCTCGACGATCGCGGCTCCGCCGAAAAGCATCTCAATGAGCGGAGGACTGGGAAGCCTTTTATCGGGTGCGACAATGGGTGGCGGATCTGCGAATCCCGCACTTATCGTCCGCATCGCGGGGGAATATGGTGTCCTGCTGCGCGTCGCCAATTCGCCCGTCAGGGAAGGGAGCAAGGAACGGATCATCGACCGGATGCGCTCGATCTCTCGCGGAAAAATTCCCGACAACCAGGTCGTACGGACAATGCGGAAGATCGCCCGGGCGAGCTACGACAAAGGGTCGGGTGTCATTGTTGTAGCGGCGGAGT
>JACDDZ010000304.1 GCA_013816695.1 Gemmatimonadaceae bacterium | reverse complement strand
TCATCCGACAACAGGTCGCCGGTATTCGCAGTCAGGTTGATCGCCGCAGCCACGCGATCGGAAATGTCGGCCGTGACTTCGGCTCTGGATTTCTTTTCGCGCTTTTTCTTCTCGGGCTTCGCGGCACCGACTTCGTCGACGTCCTCGACACCCTCAGGCATCAGCGACAGGTCGAGAGCCGGCATTTCTTCCGGCGGTGGCTCAAGCATGGTTGCTGTGGCCACCGCGCTCGCGGATGAACTGTCGCCCGTAGTTACAGGAGTCGCAGTCGTTATGCGCTTTCCAAGAACGACGCGGATTGGATTCCACGAAAGCGTGGACGCCATGAGTGCGCTGAGCGCGAGCAGCAGGATGATCCAGGTTCCTGTGTTGCCGGCGAACTGGCGGAGGTAGAACGCCGCGAACGATCCCCAGATTCCGGACAGCGGGTTGGTCTGCCAGTCGCCGCCAGCTGCATGGGAGAGTGCGATCGGAAGCAGGACGACGAGCCCGAGCAGAAAGACCATCCACTTTCTGTCGGTCTTCTCATCCATCCGTCCGAACAGGCGGAGCGCATGCGCTGCGGGCGCGATGGGAAGTAGCGCTGCGGCCGGCCATCCGAAAAAGTTCGCCAGCGGCTGGGCCAGGTTTTCGCCAACCCACCCAAAACTTCCGCGAACGTCACTGAGGCTTTGCGCGACCAGCGCGCCCGCGAGGAAAACAGCGAAGAGCGCGAGCCCGATTCCCTTTAGCTCATTTCTTAGCTTGCTATCGGGCGCTTTCGCTTCCGAGCCGGGTGATTTGCCGGTCCCGGTAGACCGGGACAACAGGGAACGAATCCAGGGCACCTGCGGCGATGAGGTCGTCGCCGAATCCTGCTTCGACGAGCGCTTTGCCGTGGACCGAGTCTTCGAAGATTTTTTGGATGTTGTCGCCATACTTCCTATCGATCAGGGCGCACGCCTGGGCGGCATCGTTCATTGTGGTGGATGTGAGCTTTTCGGAAATCGCTCGCACATATCGGCCTGCACATGCCGCATCCTCGAGACTAAAGTGTCCCTCGCGACCCGCACATACAATAGTAATGTCTGTGTTCGCTCGTCCCGCGGCGCGAAGCATCGCCTCCATCGCGCTGAAATTGACGTACGAAGCAACCACAATGTCACTGGCCGCCTGCAACATCAGCAGCGCCTTCGTGCCATTCGTGGTCGTCAGCATCACTGTCTTTCCGTCCACCGCCTCACTCGAAAACGCCTGGGGGGAGTTGCCGAGGTCGAAGCCGGAGACAGGAAACATGTCCTTTTCTCCCGCGAGGACCAGACTGTCGCGATCAAGGCTCTTCGAGCGGGAAATTGCTTCGTCGGCGCTCGCAAAAGGCAGGATAGCCTTGGCACCATTTGCGAGAGCAATGGCAATGGATGTGGAGGCGCGCAGGACGTCAATCACCGCAACGAGGCGGCCTGAAACATCCGCCGGGGTTATTTCCCCCGGCGTGAGAATTACGTCAAGCTGCACTTACGCCGGCTCCTTCATCAACTGCGTCTCGCGCTCGAGGAATTTGGTGTCGACGTCCCCGGCCTGGAATTTTTCATTGGCCATCACACGCGCGAGGAACGGAATGGTCGTGGTGACTCCTTCGATTATGAAGCTTTCCAGCGCAACCTGCATACGCCGAATTGCCTCCTGACGGTCCCTGCCCTGGCAGATCAGCTTGGCGAGCAGCGAATCATAGTACGGAGGAACACTGTACCCCGCGTAGACGTGGGTATCGAGGCGCACTCCCGGCCCCCCGGGTGGATGGAACACGTCAATCCTCCCGGGTGAAGGCTGGAAATTCTTGGCAGGATCTTCTGCGTTCACCCTGCATTCGATCACATGTCCTCGGAGCTCGATGGGAAGCGTCACCTGAAGCTCCTCTCCTGCCGCCACCCGAATCTGCTCCTTCACGAGATCCACGCCTGTGATCATCTCGGTCACCGGATGCTCGACCTGGATACGGGTGTTCATTTCCATGAAGTAGAATGACTTGTCTTCATTGAGCAGCATCTCGATGGTGCCGGCCCCCACATAGTCGATTGCCTGGGCGCCCTTCACTGCCGCATTGCCCATGGCTTCGCGCAGTTCCGGCGTCACGGCAGGACTGGGCGCTTCCTCGATCAGCTTCTGGTGCCGGCGCTGTACGCTGCAATCGCGCTCGCCCAGGTGAATGACGTGGCCGTGACGATCCCCGAGTATCTGGAACTCGATGTGCCGCGGACGCGAGAGATACTTCTCAACGTATACGTCGCCATTCCCGAACGCAGACAGCGCTTCCGACCGCGCCAGCTGAAATGACCGCGCAAAATCATCAGCGTCCAGCGCAACGCGCATTCCCTTGCCGCCGCCGCCGGCCGCCGCCTTGATGATTACGGGGAACCCAATCTCCTTCGCAAACTCGAGGGCTTCATCGCTGTCCTCGACGGGACCAGGGGAGCCGGGAATGATAGGAACACCAACTTCACTCATCGCCTTTCTGGCGGCAGCCTTGTCGCCCATAACCCGTATCTGCGCCGCCGTCGGACCTATGAACGCTATGTTCGACGCAGCGCAGGTTTCGGCAAATTCAGCGTTCTCGGCCAGGAAACCGTAGCCCGGGTGAATCGCGTCTGCGCCGGCAATTTCTGCTGCCGCAATGATTCGCGGAATGTTGAGATACGAATCGCGCGCAGGTGCCGGACCGATGCAAACATCGTCGTCCGCAAAGCGCACGTGCAGTGATTCCCTGTCGGCCTCCGAGTACACGGCCACCGTCTGAATGCTCAGCTCCCTGCAGGCGCGAATCACCCGGAGGGCGATTTCACCACGATTCGCTATCAGGACTTTCTTGAACATGGACGCAGCTAGCTGCGAAGGTCCTGG
>JACDDZ010000303.1 GCA_013816695.1 Gemmatimonadaceae bacterium | reverse complement strand
CGGTAGACGGCTGTGACGGTGGAATTCTCCCGCCGTCCAGTACCCGCAACGTTCCGCGTGCAACGATATCGCGCCACTGGTCCACGATTTCGCCCGCCGACATTGCTGCGGGTGATCCAGGCCTGTTCGCGCTTGTCGAGGTGATCGGCTCGCCATAGGCGATGATGAGTCGAGTGAGGGCGCGATGCGGCGTCCAGCGGACCGCAATTCCCCCTTCGGGCCCGCGCAGTTCGTCGGGTACGCGACGCTGACCGCCAGGAAGTACGAGGGTTAGCGGACCGGGCCAGAAGCGAGCAGCCAGAATCGATGCGGATGAATTGAGATGGAGATCGAGTCGATTAAGCATCTCGCTGTTCGCGATCAACAGCAGGAACGGCTTTCCCTTCGGTCTTCCCTTCATCTTGATCAGCTGGTGCACAGACTCTGCGTCGATACCACTTCCGAATCCGTACACAGTCTCGGTGGGATAAGCCAGCACCCTGCTCGCGTTCAGGTGCGCGATGGTTCCTGAGATGGACGACTCGATTTCTTCCGGCGACCAGAACGGAATCGGGCTGGGAGTTGCACTCATCCCGGCAAGATACTCAGAGCTTCTGCACGCGCGAAATCGGACTCGTCGGTGATTTTCATGGCGCGCTCGCTACCAAGGACTACTTCGACAGGAAAGCCGAGCATTTCACAAAGAGCGGCATCGTCAGTTGCGTGGAGATTCCTGCTCCGTGCTTCAGCGTGCGCCTTCTCGATCATTTCGCGCGGAAATGCCTGCGGAGTTTGCGCGCGCCAGAGTCCGTTCCTGTCCACTGTCTCACCGACTGCGCCATTGCTCACACGCTTGATCGTGTCCACAACGGGAAGAGCCGCAACTACGCCAACTCCCCGCCTGGCTGCTGCAATTACCCTGTCCACCGTTTCCTGCGTGGCCAGTGGACGCGCCGCATCATGAATCACAATCACGTTCACATCACCTGGAAGATCTTCCAGGCCGTTGGCCACGGAATCCCCTCGTTCCCTGCCGCCAACCGAAATAAGAAGTCGATCGAGATCGGACTGAAACAGCCAGGGCGGCGGATCACCGGCCTTGTCGCGCGGCAGTACACACACGACCATCGCGACGTCGGTGCGCTCGTGGAAAAGCTGCACGCTGTGCAGCAGCATCGGCTTCCCCGCGACCCACCGAAACTGCTTGAGCTCTGCACCGCCGGCCCGTTCACCCTTTCCTGCGGCAACGATAACTACACCGACGTCGCCCTTACTCAATTGAAAATTGCCTTGAAAAGATCACCGACCGTCGCAACCCCTACAGTCTTGATACCCTTGGGAATCTTTGCAGGAATGCCGCGCGGTGACAGGTACGCAGTGGTGAGACCCATCCGCGCCCCCTCCGTGAGGCGGCGCTCTGCCTGAGAGACCGGCCTGATTTCACCACCCAGCCCGAGCTCGCCAAGAAACATCGACTGGTGTGGAATGGCCCTGTCGAAAACGCTGGACGCGAGTGACGCGGCCACTGCAAGGTCGCCCACAGGTTCCTGGATGCGAACTCCGCCCACAACGTTAAGGAAAACGTCAAGCTGCGAAAACGAAACGCCCGCGCGCTTTTCCATCACAGCGAGCAGGAGCGCGAGCCTGCGCTGATCGAATCCCGTTGCTACACGCTGCGGAGTTCCGAATCCAGCCTTTGCCGCCAGCCCCTGAATTTCAATCAGGAGCGGGCGACTTCCCTCCATCAGTGCGGTCACGGCGCTGCCCGATGCATTGCTCGTCCTGTCGCCCATGAACAGCTCCGAGGGATTCGCTACAGCGGTGAGACCGGCCGAAGACATCCTGAATACACCTATCTCGTCCACGCTGCCGAAACGATTCTTGGTCGCGCGAAGAATCCTGTTGTCGAGCATTCCCTCGCCTTCGAAATACAGAACTGTGTCGACTATGTGCTCGAGTGTCTTCGGACCGGCGATCCCGCCACCTTTCGTCACATGACCGACAACAATGATTGTCGTTCCAGTTTCCTTGGCATAGCGCATCAGGCGCGCCGCGCATTCCCTCACCTGACCTACGTTCCCGGGCGCTCCTTCCAGGTCCGCTGTGAAAACTGTCTGAATCGAGTCGACGATCATGAGCTCGGGCTTAATATCACCCGCGGTCGCGAGAATCGTCTCGAGAACGGTCTCGCTGAGCAACTGAACATCACTGGAGTCTTCATCGAGACGGTTCGCTCTCAGCTTTACCTGGAGTGGCGACTCTTCACCGGACACATACAAAGTCTTTCGACCCGACTGCCGTATGCGAGCAGCCACCTGGAGCAGCAGCGTGGATTTTCCAATTCCGGGCTCACCACCGACAAGAACCATGGATCCGGGAACCAGTCCACCGCCCAGCACAAAATCCAGCTCGGGTATTCCAGTCTTCCATCGCTTGTCTTCAGAGCCATGTACATCTCGAAGCGCTGGCGTTGGCGCGATTGATCCGCCCTGAGCAAGGCCCTTGGAGCCGGACGTGCGTCGCGCCGAGCCACCTCCGCTTTTTACAGGGGCGGATGCCATTTCCTCGACCAGCGAATTCCATTCGCCGCACACATCACAGCGACCCGCCCACTTGGGATGATCCGCGCCGCAGTTAGTGCAGCGATAGATCGTGCGGGATTTCGAGCTCACTGCGGAACGAGTCTCGGCGTGTAGCTCTCGAAGCGGGTGAACGCTTTGTTGAAATAGAGATCAACTTTTCCGATTGGACCGTTTCGCTGCTTGCCGATGATAATCTCCGCGCGGCCTTCGATGGAATTGCCGTCCTTGTCTGTCGTGCCGGGCTGTTCGTAAACCTCGGGACGGTAGATGAACATCACGACGTCTGCATCCTGCTCGATTGCTCCGGACTCACGAAGATCG
>JACDDZ010000019.1 GCA_013816695.1 Gemmatimonadaceae bacterium | reverse complement strand
CAGCTCACGACCCACGTTCCTGACTTCGTCCTTGAAAAGCTCACGCAGCGGTTCGATAAGCTTGAACTTCATTCCCGGCTTGAGCCCGCCAACATTGTGATGGGTCTTGATGGTCACACTGGCCCCACCAGTCGGCGAGAATGACTCGATTACATCGGGATAGAGTGTTCCCTGCACCAGGAACTGGACATCGCCTTCGACCGATGAAGTAGCATCCTCGAAGACATCAATGAAGGTGTGACCGATTACAGTCCGCTTCTTCTCGGGATCCTCGATGCCGGCGAGCCCGTCCAGGAACCGCTTCTCTGCATCGATTGTGATGAGACGAATTCCGAGATGTTTCTTGAATGTGCGCTCAACCTGGTCGCGTTCATTTTTCCGGAGCACTCCAGTATCAACAAAGATGCAAGTCAGTTGATCACCGATTGCTTTGTGCACAAGGGCAGCTGCTACAGCGGAATCAACTCCACCCGAGAGTCCGCAAATAACTTTTGCCGGTCCAACCAGCTCGCGAATACGGGTGATCTCACTCTCGATAAATGCAGCAGGCGTCCAGGTCGGAGCCGCCCCGCAAATCTCGAACAGGAAATTCGCAATCACCTGCGCACCTCGCGGGGTATGCGCGACTTCTGGATGAAACTGAACTCCATAAATCGGTTTCGTATCATGCTGGAATGCAGTGACCGGATTCCCGGCGCTTTCCGCAGTCACCTTGAATCCTTTAGGCGCGCGCTCTATGTGATCGCCATGACTCATCCAGGCGGGCATCGCGTGGCCCTTCTCGAATCCGGCGAAAAGTCCCGTGGGGTCGGTGACCTTCATCTCCTGCCGCCCGTACTCGCGTTTCCCTTCTCGCTTTACTTCGGCGCCTAGCTGGTGGGCGATGAGCTGCATGCCGTAGCAGATTCCGAGGACGGGCGCGATGTCGAGGATCGCAGGGTCGCTGTGCGGAGCGTCCTTGGCATAGACCGAGTTAGGACCGCCGCTCAGTATTATTCCGGTGGGTCCCCATTCTTCGATCCACTCAAGCGACCGTGTAGGCGGATGTATTTCCGAGTACACACGAGCCTCACGCACGCGGCGCGCAATGAGCTGGGTGTACTGAGAGCCGAAATCCAGAATGAGGATCCGGCTGCTCATAGCGTGATCTTTTCTACTTCCTTGGTGTCCAGGTCAACGATTGCCGCTGCGCATTCCCCGTGAAGCCAGCCGCACGCCTCCCCGGGATTCACTAGCAGCGTGTTACCCCGCACCTTGGTTTCGGCTTTGTGCGTACATGCATGAAATACAAACTCGTGCGACTCGATCGAGCGACTGTTCACTTCAACCAGGTCGTGAACCAGCAGGATGCGATGTCCGCCCACATCGAAACTGTGCGGGGATTCGTACAGCTCGCTTCCCATTCCAAGCGCAGCATATGCCTTGAGGGATTCCTGGTCTCCATCATTCCGGCCAAAGATTCCGAGCAGCGGAATTGACGCGTCATGGAACGGAGCCAGCGCAAATGGCGAGCAGTAGTCGCCAACATGCATCACAAGACTTACTCCCTTTTCCCGCATTTTTTCCAGCAGCGCCGCAACCGCAGGAAGCCGGTCATGACTGTCAGCCATCAACCCAATTCGCATCAGTCAGTTCTCCAGTACGGTTCCAGCGTTTCCTTGCGAATGAGGTCGGAATAGTCCTCACGCTCGGTAATCACAGCAAACACGTCTCCGTCCACAAGCACTTCGGCCGGCTTGCGGCGGGAATTGTAGTTCGACGCCATCACGAAGCCGTATGCGCCCGCAGACTGCACAGCCAGGAGATCGCCCGGCATCGCATCGTCCATCTTGCGATCGAGTGCAAAGAAATCGCCACTCTCGCAAACGGGTCCAACAACGTTGGCGACCGTTTCGCGCCCGTTCGGCACGACAAGCTCTATTCTATGGTATGCGTTGTAATGCGAGGGCCGCAGAAGGTCGTTCATCCCAGCGTCAGTAATAATGAACTCCTTGCCGCCGCTCCGCTTTCTGTACAGCACTCGCGTCAACAGCACTCCGGAGTTTCCAACCAGAAACCGGCCAGGCTCCATTATCAGCTTCATGCCAGCCGGAAGCAACTTGCCCACAACGGCAGCGAACTCTTCCACATTCACCGCATTCTCGGCCTCGTACGTAACAGCGAGTCCGCCGCCAATGTCCAGGAAGCGAATCTTTCCACCGGAAGCTTCAACTTCATTCAAGAGCGAAAGCAGCCGGCTCATTCCCGTCTCGTAAGGCTCAAAGCGCGAGATCTGCGACCCGACATGCATGTCCAGTCCCTGCAGGTCGATGTTCTCGAGTGCGATCGCCGCCCTCGCAACACTCAGCGTTTCGTCGAATGGGATTCCGAACTTCATTCCCTTCTCACCGGTACGTGTGTACGGATGCGGCGTGTCCACCATCACTTCCGGATTCACGCGGAGCGCAATTGGCGCCACCTTCCCCATTCGTCCCGCGACTGCGTTGAGCTGAATGAGCTCTTCCTCTGATTCCACATTGATAAGAAGCACGCCGGCAGTGAGGGCATCCTCCATCTCGGCGACGTCCTTGCCAACGCCGCTGAACACTATGTCCTCACCCTTGAAGCCGGCCTTGAGCGCGCGATACAGCTCGCCACCCGAGACTATGTCGAGACCAGCACCAAGCTTCCGCAGCTCGGCTAGAATCGCGAGACTGGAATTGGCCTTCACGCTGTAGTGCAGCCTGTGATCCACGCCCGCGAACGCCCCGTGCAGCCGCTCATACTGTTCGCGGATCGCACCAGCGCTGTAGACATAAGAGGGGGTACCAACTGCCTCGGAGACTGTCTGCAGCGAGACGCCCTCACATCGCATCTCGCCCGACTCCCTGGTGAATCCCGCGGTCAATACGCTTTCGCCCAAAGCGCCTCGTGACGTGACTCCGATCCACACTTGAGGCACACAGTCGGTGCGTCGGCGGACTGAAACTCCTCATCAGGCAAGCAGCGGATCGTGGCCTTGGTTTCTTCCTTGATGGCTGACTCGCACTTCTCCGAGCCACACCAGCCGGCATACACGAACGCGCCCGCGCCGGCCATCACTTCCTTGAAGCGATCGTAGGTGATGCCACCCCGTATGCTGTTCTCCTCGCGGCGGTCACGCGCGAGCGTCAGCATGTCGCTCTGGATGGTGCTCAGCAACTCGGCCACATCCTCTGACAGCGTATCGAGTGCGACGGAAACTTTTTCGCGAGTGTCTCGGCGGACCATCACCGCCTGGTTCTTGTCGAGATCGCGGGGACCGATTTCAAGACGAATCGGAATTCCGCGCAGCTCCCACTCGTAGTACTTGGCGCCCGGTTTTATGCCTTCGCGATTGTCCACGTGGACGCGCAGCTTTTCCGGCTTGCGACGCTCCCATGCGTACATCTGCTCCTTGATCCTGTCGCACGCCTCGAACACGCGAGCCTTGTCTTCCTCGGAGCGCCAGATGGGGACTATCACGACTTCTATGGGAGCCAGCAGCGGTGGGACACGCAGGCCATTGTCGTCACCGTGGGTCATGACCAGCCCGCCCACCATGCGTGTGGAAACTCCCCAACTCGTGTTCCATGCGAACTCGGTTCCGCCTGCTTCGGTCTGGAACTTGAGGTCGAAAGCTTTTGCGAAATTCTGCCCGAGGTTGTGCGACGTCCCGGCCTGCAGCGCCTTGTTGTCCTGCATCATTGCTTCGCAGGAATATGTGCGCAGCGCGCCCGCAAATTTCTCGGACTCGGTCTTTACACCAGTGATGACAGGCATCGCCATCCAGCCTTCCATGAAGTCCCGGTAAACGCCCAGCATCTTCCGCGTCTCTTCTTCGGCTTCATCGTGGGTTGCGTGCGCTGTGTGACCTTCCTGCCAGAGGAATTCCAGTGTGCGCAAAAAGAGACGCGTGCGCATCTCCCAGCGTACCACGTTGGCCCACTGGTTGATCAGCAGTGGAAGATCGCGATAGCTCTGCACCCACTTCGCGAACATCGCGTAGATGATCGTCTCTGATGTGGGACGAACTACGAGCGGCTCTTCAAGCTTCTTCCCGCCGCCATGGGTAACCACGGCGGTTTCCGGGGCAAAGCCTTCGACGTGCTGCGCCTCCTTCTTGAGGAAGCTCTCAGGAATGAAGAGCGGGAAATACGCGTTCTCGTGGCCCGTGTCCTTGAACATGTCATCCAGGGTGCGCTGCATGCGCTCCCAGATTCCATATCCGCGGGGACGGATGACCATGCAGCCGCGCACTGGCGAGTAATCGGCCAGCTCCGCGCGCAGTACAACTTCGTTATACCATGCGCTGAAATCGTCAGCACGGGTCGTGAGCTTCTTGTCGTCAGCCATTCTTTATGAGGTCCTTGGTGCTATTCACGTCCGACATCGTTCCGTCTTTGTTGATAATAACAACCTTCTTTGCTCCTGCGGCCCCGGCTGCCTTCCATTGTGCCTTGAGACTCTGCGCCTTGAGTGCATACTCCACGCTGAACCCCTGTGCTCGCAGCTCAGTTGCCTTCTTTAGAACGCCCGGCCCCGGAGCCTCATCCTCGCCCATGATCCAGTAGTCGATGACAGGCTTCACGTCCTTCATCAGGCCGCGTGCACGCAGTAGCTCGCCGAGCACCACGTCACCCATTCCGAATCCAAGTGCCGGCATGTCTACGCCGCCGAGCTCCTTGAGCAGATTGTCGTAACGTCCGCCGCCGCAGATTGCGCGGAAATCGCCCTGCCTGTCGAACAGCTCGAAGACGATGCCTGTGTAGTACGCCAGACCGCGGACAATGCCCAGGTCGAGAGTTACCCAGTCGGCGACACCGAGCGCTTCGAGTGCGGCGAAGTATTCCCGGAGCGGGGCTATCTGTTCATCAGCGGCAAGACCGGTGAAATCGTCCAGGCTCTGGAGCTTGTGTCCCGTGATGCGCTCGAGAATACGATCCGCGACGGCTTCGCTGCAAATCTTTGCAAGCTTTTCGCGCGAAATATTTTCTGGCTCGCGACCCAGCTTGTCGATCACAGCGTAAACGGCTGGCAGATATTCTTCGGTAACCCCGGAAGCCAGCAGGATTGCCTGGAGCAGTCGCCGGTCAGATACACGAGCGACAACATCCTTCGATGTAAGCCCGAGCTCGCGCATGATGTCCACTGCACTGGCGAGCAGCTCTGCATCTGCCGCGGGTGAGCTTTCCCCGATGATGTCGACGTTGAGCTGAAAATGTTCCCGCAGTCTTCCCTTCTGCTGGCGTTCGTAGCGAAAGAGCTGCGGAATCGAAAACCAGCGCACTGGTTTCCGGAGCGCATTCGCGCGCTCGGCGACCATTCGCGCCAGCGTCGGTGTCATCTCAGGGCGGAGCGCCACCTGCCGTTCGCCCTTGTCCTGGAAGTTGTAGAGCTGCCCGACGATCTCCTCACCGCTCTTTTTGGTGTAGAGATCGAGTGGTTCCAGGGGCGGTCCATCATACTCGACGAACGCATAGCGACGGGCAATTTCGCGCCATGCGTTCGTTATATGATTCCGCTCCGCCATCTGCTCGGGATAGAAATCCCTGAAGCCGGGCAACGCCCCTCGTGACATTGCTGAAAGTTACCCCGCTATTGGAGACCTCAGCAAGCGTTTTAGTGCAGCTCCCACAGTGTGAAATGACCCTGTGATAACCACAGTCCCACACCGTTTCTGGATTCTGGTCATGGCATCGTCGAAGTTCGAGTCCAGTTCCGCGTTCCAGTTCTGGGAAATGGCGTACTCGTAAGCTTCGTTCGGGTCGAACTCGCGGCCAGCTGGCGCGTCTGGCGGCATGGTGATGAACAGCCGGTCAACAGCTGTCACGAGCTCACGCATGATGCCCTTCCAGTCCTTGTCGCCAAGCACGGCCACGAGCGCGGTCCTGGGATGAACCGGGTCCACTTCCCTGATGGCATTGGCAAGTGCATGGGCGCCATCCGGATTGTGGGCTACGTCGAATATGTACTTCTCGAACCGCTGGAATCGTCCAGGCAGGGTGATTGTGCTCAGAGCCTGATTAATCTCTGCGTTAGAGATCTCCAACTGCGACTGCATTGATGAACGACGCACTGCGGTTAACAGCGCGATAGCAGTATTCCGGGCCTGGTGTTGTCCAATCAGCGGGGTGGAGAAATTACCGGAGAGTTCGCCGCGCAGGTCGAAGGTCGTGCCGGTGCTGGTGACTTCGACATTTTCTATTTGAACTGCGTTGTCTAGGATGGTTATGTGTGTGGCGCCGGCGGATGCGGCTCTGAGTGCCAGGAATTCTGCGATCGAAGGGTCGGGTTCTCCGATAATCGCTGCCGCACCCGCCTTGAAGATGCCCGCCTTTTCCCCGGCAATTTCTTCGAGCGACTCACCGAGCATGTCAGTGTGATCCAATCCGATGGATGTGACAACTGAAGCGATGGGCCCAAGAACATTTGTTGAGTCGAGTCTCCCACCCAGTCCCGTCTCAATAACGGCGATGTCAACTTCGCTTCGCGCAAAGTGGTCAAACGCCATCGCAGTAGTAATCTCGAAGAACGTCGCCCCGATCTGCTCTGCAAACTCCTGGTTGTCCCGAAGAAAGCGGACAACGGCTTCTTCGGATATCAGAAAACGACCAACGGCCATTCTCTCGCGAAAATCTATAAGGTGCGGCGAGGTATATCGGCCAACACGGAGCCCACTGGCGGTAAAAAGTGCATCGAGCGTAGCAACGACGCTTCCCTTTCCGTTGGTGCCGGCAACATGAATTGACGGAAACGTCCCGTGTGGATTCCCGAGCCTGTCGAGAAGCTTCTGCGTGCGCTCGAGGCCAAACTTTGTCGCGCCCGTGACTCGCGCGAAGAGCGAGTTTATTGCGCTCTGATACTCACTCAGACCGGCTGCCAACCTGCCGCCGCAGGCTTCCCGCTCATGTGGCGGAGCAGCTGCCCCACTGTCTTCTTGAGCTCCTTGCGATGCACTACAGCGTCGAGCATCCCGTGCTCCATAAGGAACTCGGCGGTCTGGAAACCCTCCGGCAGGTCCTGACCGATCGTCTGTTTGATCACCCGCGGTCCCGCGAAACCTATGACTGCGCCCGGTTCTGCAATGATCGCATCACCCAGCATTGCATAGCTCGCGCTCACGCCACCTGTCGTCGGATTCGTGAGGATGGAAACGTAGGGCACGCGCCGCTCTGCCAGCTCCGACAACATCGCAGCCGCTTTGGCCATCTGCATCAGTGACAGCACACCTTCCTGCATGCGCGCGCCCCCGGATGCGGAGACGATGATGAGCGGATACTTGCGCTCGACCGCCCGCTGTCCAAGCCGCGCGATTTTTTCACCGACAACCGATCCCATCGATCCGCCCATGAACGCAAAGTCCATCACCGCCAGGCAAACCGGCGCGCCATCCATCTGTCCTATGAATGTAAGAATCGCGTCCGCATCACCTGCCGCCCCAATCGCCTTCTTCAAGCGCGCTGGATACTCCGGGAAATGCAGCGGATCCTTGGACCTGATGTCGAGCTCGGTTTCCTCGAGAGTGCCCTCGTCAAGAAGAATGTTCGCGTACTCGATGGCGCGAATTCGGCGATGAAATTCGCAATTGGGACAGACGTTCAGGTTGCGAACGAACTTTTCGCGAATGTCAGTGTGCCCGCACTTGTCGCACTTCTCCCAAGCATCCGGCGGGATCTCGTGCTTCTCGTGACGGGGTACGCGGGGTTTTTTTTCTTTCTTGAACCAGGCCATTTTCGAAATGTGACCGGGTTGAGGGGAAGAGGCAAGTTATGCCTCTTTAAGGCGGGCTAAGCGAATTCTTTTAACGGCGGTATGCCATTTCGTAGGGTTGGGCCGTTGGTCGTTTTCTGTTGTCCGGTGACCGTTGTCCGAGAATTGATGGAGCGCGTGTGGATTGGGTGATGGACAATCATGGGACGTAGTCAGACTGCATTGATGGGTGAGTTCCGAAAATTGCGTGTGTGGAATAAGGCGCATGCCCTTTCCATAGACGTTGACCAAATCGCCAAGAAAATCCGGGGCGGTGTGTATGCCCCGCTTAGAAGCCAGATGGTCAGGGCTGCGATGTCCATCCCGGCGAACCTTGCTGAAGGTTGTGTTCAGAAAACGCCGAAGGACTTTGCGCGGTTCGTCGGTTATTCAATTGGCTCCGCCGCGGAGCTCGAGAACCACTTGATGATTGCGCGCGATGTCAAAGGAATATCGGACGCCGACTATCACCGCGCGACGACAGAGTTAACCGGCGTTCGAATGATGCTCCACGGCCTATCAAAGCGGCTCAAAGAGCGGTCGTCGTTATCAGACAACGGATAACAGACAACAGAAAACGACCAACGGCCCAACCCTACGAAATGGCCAGCCGCACTTCCCTCAGTGCCCCGTAAAAACAGCCCGTCCCTTCCCCTCTCCCGCGATCCGCATAAGCACCCCAATCGCCAGCCACGACGCAAGCATGAACGACCCGCCGTAACTAAAAAACGGCAGCGGAATACCAGTAATAGGCATCAGGTTCAAAGTCATGCCGACATTGACGAGCACGTGGACGAACCAGGATGCCATCAAGCCGAACGCAGCAAGACTTGAGAAAGAATCGTTGGCCCTGCTCGCGACCTTGGTGATTCTCAGGAAAAGAAAAAGGAATAGCGTTAGCGCGACTGTGACGCCGATGAATCCCAGCTCCTCACCAACGACCGAGAAAATGAAGTCAGTGTGCTGTTCAGGAAGAAACGCCAGCCGCTTTTGCGTTCCCATCGTAAAGCCCTTTCCCAACCAGCCGCCCGATCCAATAGCGACCTTGGACTGAATCACGTGGTAACCCGAACCTCGCGCATCCGCGGCAGGATCGAGGAAGACGAGTAGTCGCTTCTGCTGGTATGGCGCGAGCTTTTCCCACATCAAGGGCGCGACCACGCCTGTGACAATGTTCATCACAACCAGCACAATGCCTTCGATCAGGTAGGGCTTGTACCAGAGGACGAGTGCGAGCAACACCAGGAACCATGCGCCCCAGACGCCAGTGCTGAACGAGAGAATCAGGCTGACAGCCGGGCTTCCCAGTAGCAGCAGCAAAGGCCAGGAAACGCCAGCCCAGTAAAGCATGCCAAAGAAGATTCCGATGAACACGATTCCGGTGCCCAGATCAGGCTGGAGCATGATGATCACCCAGGGAACCAGCACGGTAAGCGCAGGTTTCCAGAGGTCCATCAGGGACTTCGGGGGATCGCGGCGCTTGGACAGAAGACTGGCGAGCGCGAGCACAACTGTGAGCTTGGCGAGCTCCGACGGTTGTCCAAGTCGAATACCGCCGATCGCAATCCAGCTCTTGGTACCCGCTGCCGTTCCTGCACCCGTTCCAATCACGAGGGTCAGTGCGAGCAGGACGAGAGAGAGAAAATAGAAGGGCCAGGTCATCCACTCGATGAAGCGGACCGATGAGCGGCTGATGAAGTAGGCGCCGAGCATGCCGAGCCCGAGCCAGAGCATCTGTGACTTGTAGACGCCGGCGACTGCGGTTGGGGTGTCCGTCTGGCCGGCGGAGTACACCATCGCTACGCCGTAAAGTGAGAGCAGCCCCGCTATCGTAAGGAGCTGAAGATCCGGGACAATTCGCCGCGCGAGGTTCATTCGGTAACTACGACTTCAGCCGGAAGTTTCCCAGTGTAGAAACCCATGATGCGCGATGCTACGCGCGCCGCAGACCAGCCGTGATGGCCGAACTCGAGGAACACAGCAACGAGAATCTTTGGATCGTCCGCTGGTGCAAATCCAACGAACCATGCGTGGTCGACGGGGGTTCCATTCTGTGCCGTCCCGGTTTTTCCCGCGATAACCAATCCCTGAATCGCAGAACCGCCTGCGGTACCGCGCGACGAAACCACGCCGGCGAGCGCCTCACGAATGTGCAGCAGCTGAGCCGTTTGAAGATTGAGAATCTGCTTCCGTTCCGGCGGCCGATTCACGAGATACGGCCGGGAACTCTTACCATCGGTTGCAAGCGCACTATAAAACTTTGCCATGTTCGCGACCGTCTGAGAATTATTCCCCTGCCCGATCGACAGGTTCAAAGCCTCAGACGCACTCCAGTTCCCGGCACCATACTTTCGATTGTAGTACTCCTTCACATCCTTGTAAGGGAAAACGGGCGAGTATTCGTTCGGCAGGTCGATACCCGACTTCTCTCGCATGCCGAGCCCGATTCCACCGGCAACAAGATTTGCAACTCCCACTCGAATTCCAAGCTGGTAGAAATAAACGTCACAGGATTTCTCGATGGCACCCTGCAAGTTCAGGCTTCCGTGGCCACGCTTCTCCCAGCACCTGAAGTAACGACGCCCATACTGCATTCCTCCGCCACACGAGATTGGCATGTGCTCATCAAGTCGCACCAGCTTGTTCTGGAGCGCAATCGTCGCAGTAGCAAGCTTGTATGTAGATGCGGGTGGATAAGTGCCCTGAATAACCTTGTTGAAGAGCGGCTTCTTCGGATTAGTGTTCAGCTCTTTCCAGTAGTCAACCGGAATTCCGCCTGTGAACCGGTTGGGATCAAAGGTCGGATTGCTGTACAGTGCCAGCACGGCGCCCGTCTTCGGGTCCATCGCGATCGCGCCACCAAACAAGGTATCTGAGAAAATTGCAGCTACCTGCTTCTGCAGCTTCATGTCGATGTTGGTCTTCATCGAGGGCGCACTTACAGGTGCGATGTCGGGACGCATGCTGCTCGTCCGAACAGGCCTTCCTCGTGCATCGACCTCGTCGAACTTCACGCCTTCCTTTCCATGCAGGATGGCTTCGTACTCTTTCTCGAGTCCGCCCTTACCAACCTGCTGACCTGGCTTGTAGCCCGCGTACTTGGGCAAGTTCAATTCAGCTTCGGTGATTTCGCCGGTGTATCCCACGAACGATCCTACCAGCGCTCCATCCGGGTAGTACCGCTTGGGGACCGACTGAATGATCATCTGCGGATAATCCAGCCGGTGCTCTTCCAGCACTGAAACCACATCGATGGACGCGTCTGCGAGAACCACTGTCGGGCGATTCGGCGCCCGGCGGAAACGGCGCACTGCGTTCTCGATCTCACGCGGGCTGACCGGGATGATCGCGCTCAGTCTCCCCAACGTGGCCCTCAGCGAATCAACACGCGGCGAAAGTATGGAAACACTATAGCCCGGCAGGTTCTCCGCTATGATGTCGCCGCGCAGATCGTAAATGATTCCGCGGGGCGCAGGCACCGGAATGGAGCGCAGCCGGTTTTCTTCCGACTGCATCGCATACTTCGCGTTGTCGAGAACCTGGGCCCTGAAGAACGCAGTCAGCAATCCAACGAAGCCGATTGCGAGCGCAATGGAGCTCAGTCTTGTCCGGCGGGCAATGTCGTTCGGATGGAAGCTCACGCTTGTGACGGCTCGAGCAACGGACGCATCATCACGATGAGAAGAACCCCGGCAACCGCAGTCGCGGCTGCGGACAACGGTGACCAGAGAAATACCTGCTGAATGAGCTGGGCTCCCTCGAGCCTCTGCTCACCCGCGAAGTAAATGATGTCGAACATCCATTTGCCGACAAAGAAAAAGAAAGCGTTGAGCGCGAGGTTGTCGGCAAAGAATACGGCCTTGAGCCAGGACGCCATGTACGCGACAACAGTCATCGCAATTGCGCCGGCTCCCAGCGAGTCGGGCGTGAGCGAGTCTGCAATCAGCCCGACAATGAATCCCAGGATCGCAGCAGCGCCGGGCCGCACCCGGATGGAAAGCAGCAGCACGGCAATGAGCAGGAAGTCGATCGGCGCGCGCCAGCCAAGCAGCGGACGGAGCGTGTAGTGCAGAACTACAAGGATTACGAAGCTGATCAGCCCGCGGACAATGCTACCCCAGTTCATCGCACTGCTCCCGGACGTGTTGTAAGCGAGTCGCTGCCTGTGGGCGGAACCTGAAGCACGCGCGGCGTATCCGACTGGGTGGCTGTCGAATCAACAGGACGTGGCCGCGGACGCGGACGCGGAACTTGTATGAGTCCGCCAGTCGGAGGCGTCGGTGTCACACCGCCGTTGGCTGCGCGCACCGAATCAGCAGTCACACTTGCACGACGTGCAGCCGCCTCAGCCAACGCGGCAGTTCTCGCCAGCGAGTCTCCAGCACCAATGATGCGGTTCGTTGCCGCAGTGATAGCCGCAGCCGACGTCCAGACATTGTCGAGACCCTTGGCGCCTCGATCGAGCCTGAGAATCATCACGGTCGTAACGTCTGCCGGAAATACCGCCGGACGCACGAGATATGTGCGCGCCCACGCTTCCGATGTCTTGATCTCCTGCACAATACGCCCAATCGGAATTCCCCGCGGCCACACTCCACCAAGTCCGGACGAAATCACCAGTGCTCCGGCCGCGAGATTCGTCCTGAACGGAACACCGCGCAGTTCCATCATGTACGCAGACGTCGCGCTCGGCGCGTGTGCCTGCACAATTCCAAATGCGCTCGCATCTTCGGTCATCGCGCTCACGCGAAAATCAGGATGCGTCCAGAAGAGCGCCTGGCTCATTGTGGGATCCACACTCTCAACGACGCCCACCAGCCCTTCAGCCGAAACGACAGGACTCATGCGCCCCACGCCGGCGTTGGATCCGGCCGTTAGCGTTAGCGTCGTCACGTCACGAACTCCCTTCCCGTGAAGGGCTTCGGCGGGAGCGAACCCCCACTTGAGCCGAGCGCCAAGACCGATGAGCTGGCGGAGCCTGTCGTTTTCTGCTTCGAGGCTGGCGACCGTAAGGGCGCGCATGGTCACGCTGTCGCGCGCCTGCGTGATTGGTGCACTGAGAATTAGTGCGCGTCTCGACAGCTCGGAGCGTTCCTGCAGCATCACGAGCGGAGCGAGAACGGTTCGGCGCATGCCGGACGCCATCGGCATCCGAAGCGAGCCGGGTAGTACACGTGTGATGACGGCGAGTGCAACGCACACCGCCAGAATTATCAGGTCAAGTCGTGGGTTACTGCGCCCTGGTCTCGCCACTTGTCAGTCCCGGCCTCAGGTGGAGAGAACAGACCAGTACTTTTCCTCGTCGTCGAGGATGCGGCCCGTGCCGCGCACAACGCATGTGAGTGGATCCTCATCGACATGAATCGGAAGTCCGGTCTCCTGGCTCAAAAGAACATCGAGCCCCCTTATCAGGGCCCCTCCGCCTGTCATGACGATACCGCGATCCACGATGTCGGCTGCAAGCTCCGGCGGCGTGATTTCGAGGGCACGCCTTACGGCGTCAACGATCTGCATAATGGGCTCCTGCACTGCCTCGCGAATCTCGGTCGAATGCACACGAACAGTTTTCGGGATTCCGGAAACGAGATCGCGACCCTTCACATCCATCTCACGCTCTTCCCCGACCGATGCAGCGCTTCCAATCTGGATCTTCACCTGCTCGGCGGTGCTCTCACCAATCAGCAGGTTGTAATTCTTGCGCATGAATTGAACAATCGCCGTGTCCAGCTCGTCGCCACCCGTACGAATCGAAGTGTCGCTCACGATTCCGGAAAGCGCGATGACAGCGATTTCAGTAGTGCCGCCGCCGATGTCAATCACCATGTTGCCTGTCGGCGTTTCAACCGGCAGACCTACGCCAATGGCAGCCGCCATGGGCTCCGCGACCATGAACACTTCTTTTGCGCCTGCACCAAGTGCGGAGTCACGGACTGCGCGCTTCTCTACTTCGGTGATTCCACTGGGAACACAGACGATCACACGCGGCTTCACCTTGAACACGTGGTTCTCGATGATGAGCGCGAGAAAGTAGCGCAGCATTTTTTCGGTAACATCGAAGTCGGCGATGACGCCGTCCTTCATCGGGCGCACCGCAATGATTCCTTCCGGCGTGCGTCCGAGCATGCGCTTGGCTTCCAAGCCAACACCCTTGATTTTTTTCGTCTCGCGATCGAGGGCGACGACAGAGGGCTCGTTCAGCACGATGCCCTCACCTTTTACATAGATGAGGGTGTTGGCCGTTCCGAGATCGACAGCAATTGCATTAGCGGGAAATAGCGATCCCGATTTGAAAAAAGGCCAGC
>JACDDZ010000302.1 GCA_013816695.1 Gemmatimonadaceae bacterium | reverse complement strand
GTAACCGAGGATAAGAATCCCTGCAACCCAGAGCGAGATCACCTGGGTTTTTGCATGGGTGGGGTCGCGATGAAGGATGTCGAAAACAGCAGGCACTACCAGTCCTATCACCGTCACTACAAGCAGCGTCGCACTCAGGCCAGCCAGGTTTGGATTGAAACGCTGGGTCTTGAATTTCAGTCCGCCGGCAAGCTGCGAGGCGCCGAGCACCAGCAGCAGGTTTCCAAGTATGGATCCGGTGATGGATGCCTTGACGAGATCGATCAGGCCGGCCCGCAGCGCCATGGCTGCGATCACGAGCTCGGCGAAATTTCCAAGCGTCGCGTTCAGCAGTCCGCCAATCGTGGGTCCTGTGTATCCTGCCACTTCTTCGGTCGCCACACCAAGCAACCCTGACAAAGGCAGGATCGCCATGGCGGCAAAAAGAAATATCAATGTTTCAGAAGCGCCGAGAAGCTTCGCTGCGATCGTTATGGGAACGAAGACAAGCAGTGCGTAGAGGTATTTCAAAAGAGATAGCGGAGTGAGAAATACGTTGGAGGCTGGCCTGCATCAGACGAGAGCCCGCCGAAGCTTCGCGCAATGTCGAACTCGAGCTTGCCAGCTACCAGACCAAAACCCAGCGCCGCACCTGCGCCATTGCTCTCGCGGGCTGCATATCCGGCCCGCAGGTGAACCTGGTGCTGCCATACAACGTCGGCCCCAACACGCGCAGCGGGCTCCCCAAAATTCCGGTCGGTTGTCACCGCGGCCGCGAGCCTTACATCGATGTCGCTAACGTACTTCGCGATGAGAGCCACGGGATACGTGACGCCGGCTTCGACTCTCGTGGGGAGCGGATCCGGCTCGGACCGCTCATCGACCTTGAGCCGCGAGCCGAGGTTGCGCACCACAAGGCCCATCATCATCGGGGCTGGTCCGAGCAGCTGATACTGGATTCCTACATCGACTGCGTTCGCGCTGGCCGCGAAAGTTGCGACGTTTGCGCACTGGCCCGAACAGTCGACGCGGAACTGAATGAGCTTGTAGCTGATGCCGCCATTGAATCGCTTTCCGATTCCCCGCGCGAATGTACCAGCTACAACGAGATTGCGGGGAAGGATAACGCCAACAGGACCCTGCTCGTCGGTCACCTGCTGGTCCCCGAAATTGAGGACGTCGAGCGAGACCGCGAGCGTTCCGATCCGGGAAGGCGCCATGTAGGTCAGGGCATCCCCGGTCGCCACCACAGTCTGGGAATGGTGAATCGCGGCTTCACGTTTTGTATTGCGCGCTGCGGCGGCCGGGTTCCACCAAACGGCTTCAGTTCCCGGATTGTCTGCTACGATGGCCTGTCCCATGCCAACGGCGCGGGCGCCGATCGGCAGCAGCAGGAAAGCCGTGCCGGTCGCATCGCCCGCATTCTGGGCGGCGCCTTCCCCCGTGAGGAGGAAAATCGCCGCGATACTGATGACGCTAGAGCGGAGTCGCCTCATCCAGGAGCATGATGGGAATGTCATCCCGGATCGGGTAGCGCAGTTTGCACGCGGGACACACAAGGCTCGATTCAGCCTCGTGATACTCGAGCGTACCCTTGCACTTTGGGCAGACAAGAATTTCCAGCAGTTGTGGAGACAGACTCATTTCTTTGCACCCTTTCCCATGTGATAGCCAAACCTTTCCAGACTTCCCGGCTTCTTGCGCCAGTTTTCGAGGACCTTGACCTGCAGCTCCAGGTACACCTTCTCACCGACAAACGATTCGATCTTTTTGCGTGAGTTTTCGCCGATCTTCTTGATCATGGATCCGCGGGCTCCGACCACCATTCCTTTCTGGCTTTCGCGCTCAACATAAATTACCGCGCGAATGAAGTGAGGCGAGCGTCCTTCGCGATATTCTTCAACTTCGCACGCGATGCTGTACGGTATCTCCTCGTGCAGCAGCTCGAGCGTCGTTTCCCTGATCATCTCTCCGACAAAGAAGCGGACAGACTGAGTGCTGACTTCGTCTTCGGGATAGAGGTACGGGCTTTCTGGAAGTTTCGCTGCCACAACGTCGATAAAACCCAGCACATCCTCTCCGGTGAGGGCAGACATGAAGACAGCTTCCGGGAGGCGGGCTTTGAGCTCTTCGCGGCGCGCCGGCGTGAGGAGATCGGCCTTGTTGACGACGGTAATGACGGGGACTTTCGGATCCTTCTCGAGACGGGCTGCTTCCTTGAGGGTGATTGGCTCACCTTCGTTTCCATCCAGCAGGTAGACAACGACGTCGGCATCTTCCAGAGCCTTGATTGCGGAGGCCTGCATTGACTCCTGGAGCGCGTATTTCGGGTCGAGGAGGCCGGGAGTATCGAGCAGGATGATCTGGGCGTTGTCCGCCATCACAATGCCCACAACGCGGTCGCGAGTGGATTGCGGCTTGGGGCTCGTGATTGCGAGTTTCTGCCCGACGAGCCGGTTAAGAAGTGTCGATTTGCCGGCGTTAGGTTTGCCGACGATTGCGAGGAATCCTGCTCGTGTCATGCGCGCAAAGTTAACCAATTGCGTGAGGGCGTTGTGGGGTACTGCAACTGCGGACAGGAGCGACGGAGCGAAGGACAGAATCTGAGGACTGCTCATTCTTGTTAACAGCAACAACGCTGCAGGTTAGAGTGCTGTAACCCTGTTTCTGCGGTTGCTTGCTCCGATCTTGTCCGTCGCTCCGTCGCTCCTGTCCGCAGTCAAAAAGTTACCCGCGACCGTGCACTCGAAGCACAAATAAGTCCGGGGTACAAAAAAGAGCGTCACCCGTTTTTTGGGTGACGCTCTAAGAGGTGCCGGCGACGGCCTACTCTCCCGCGTCCTCTCGGACGGAGTACCATCGGCGCTGTAGGGCTTAACGCTTGTGTTCGGAATGGGAACAGGTGTGGCCC
>JACDDZ010000301.1 GCA_013816695.1 Gemmatimonadaceae bacterium | reverse complement strand
CCACAGTGCTCTTTGCATCGCGCGTTGATTTGATAAATCCGCGGCCCCGCGCCGGATCGGGTGAAAGCCCGTACACACTGCCTAGAACCTCGGAGAGGCGTGGGTTTCCAAGCTTCTCGATGTCGGCCGCAAGCAGGAAAGTTCCTAGCGCAGTCTCCTCCCGTCTCGTAAATCCCACGCGCGCCAAGCCAACATTTGCGTTTGCGCGAACGCGGACATCTTCCAGTATCGGCACGGACTTGGACATGACGTAAGCGACACGTCCGCTCGGGTCGGGACCAACCAGTACAGGGAGCGCCATTGGTGTGTAACCGATTTTCCTTCCAACCAGAATCTGCGTTCCCGTCGGTACTCCGCTGAGAGAGAACTGTCCGCTCGAATCCGTCATTGCAGATACCCCGACTCGCTCAACCCCCATGTAAGCACCGGAAATCGCGACTCCCGCGGTGTCGGTAAGTTTTCCGGTAACAATACCGAACGCCCGGCTGTCAGCGCTACGAATCGCAATGTCGGTTACGGCGACAGGGACGCCACCGATTTGAATTTCCATGTCCGGTGCTTCGACACCATTTCGCCATGCCTGCATTCGAACGGGGACATCGATCGGAAGGCCGCACGCCTTGAACGTTCCTGATTCATCAGTTACCGACACAACGGTTTGCGGAGCCAGATTTAGCCTCTTCCTCCTTTTTACTTCGTAATCAGTCCATCGGAACGTGACACGCGAACCCTGCACAGGAGTTCCCAAGTCAGGGTCGATGACCCGCCCCATCATCACGCCGCTGGTTTTCTCCCCAGTTCGGACGTTGCATAGCTGCCGCAGAAGCGAACGCGCCGAAGGAACTCCCAGCATCAGGACCCCGATACTGTCAGAGCCAATCTTGAATGGATGGGATCCGAGCGAAATTCCCAGGCTCTCGAGGAGTGGATGGAAGACCCCAACCTGTTTTATTCCGGGGGAAACGCTATCAAACCGAAAGCGTCCGAGTGAATCGGTGAGTGCGACAGTTGTGCTCCCCGTAATCGTCACCTCGGCGCCCGCCAGCCATCCCCCATGCAGGCTATCGACGACAGCGCCAAAAACACTCGCCTTTTTCTGCGCAGCAGAATCTGACGGATGAGCGAGCGAAGCGAAGGCAAGAAGGGCGGCGAGTGACTTTTTCACACTGATATTCTCAGGCTGGGCACTGACGGGCGCAAGCGGCAGCACTTGTGCGATATTTCGGATACCATGCCCAAGCGACTTGTGAACCTTTTCTCATGGCAATGACGAGATCAAAGGCTGTCTGGCCGGCGCCAGTAACCCGCGATTCGCGCGTAGCGCTGGTTTCACCTTCAGGGCCGGTACGATCCGCTGACGACATGCGGGTTGCTGAACAGAATGCCAGGGACCTTGGATGGCTGCCCGTGGCCGCGGACAATGCTGCAAAGAAAGCTGCCTACTTTGCGGGCAAGGATGCGGAGCGCGCGCTGGACTTGAACGCGGCATTCCGTGACCGGTCAATCGCTGCCCTCTGGTGCGTTCGCGGCGGTTATGGGGCCATGAGGATACTCGACCAGCTCGACTACACGGCGTTCATCGAGAAGCCAAAGGCGCTAATTGGATATTCCGACATCACAGCGCTGCATGCGGCCATCGCATCCCGGTGTGAAGTCGTCAGCTTTCACGGACCTACAGCTCGCGGTAAACACTCCTCCTTTTCCAGGGACTCGTTTGCACGCGCAATAATTCAGCAGGAGAATTCATGCGGTGTGTGGGCGGCAGCACGAACCGTCAGGCCGGGATCTGTGAGCGGCAGGATTGCGGGTGGAAACCTTTCACTTGTAGCGTCACTTATTGGAACGCAGTATCAAGTCGACCTCACCGATGCGATTCTCGTGATTGAAGACATCAACGAAGCCGTTTATCGCGTTGACAGGATGATGCATCAGCTCCTTATGTCCGGTTCACTCGATAACTGCGCCGCCATCGCGGCCGGTGACTTTACCCTTCCGGCTGATGACAGTGATTCCGTGGACCGTTCGGTGGACGATGTGTTCAGTGAGATTTCCGAGCGACTGGGCATCCCCTGCATTTCCGGCCTGCCAATTGGTCACATCGATGATCAGTGGACCATTCCGCTGGGTGCCCGGGCCAACATCGACACGGAAGCAAAGTGCCTCGACATTATCACGCCTAACAAAACGGGAACATGAACTTCAAGACCGGCGCCGAGCTTGTTGAGGAGGCGCGTCAGCGTATCAGCGAGATTTCGCCAAAGGACACCAGGGCTCTGCACGAGAGCGGAAACGGTGTTGTGTTCCTGGATGTGCGCGAACCAAATGAGTGGAACCTTGGAAGAATTCCTGGCGCCGTTCACCTTCCGCGCGGAAATCTCGAAAGCAAGGTCGAAGGCCTCGTCGCCAGAGACAAGCGAGTCGTTGTTTATTGCGCGCGGGCGAACCGCTCTGCCCTTGCTGCAGATACGATGCAGCAGATGGGATACCAGAATGTTGCGTCAATGAGCGAGGGATTTGGAGGCTGGATCGCTGCCGGCGGGGACGTCGAAGAATGATTCGAGAGGATGCGTTTACCCTGCACAGGCCGGGTGGGCTGACAATCCGGGGAGAGACATTCGCTGAAGCTGAAAAGCCAGAGAGAACTGTGGTTGTCTGCCACGGTTTCAAGGGCTTTGCCCACTGGGGATTCTTTCCGCATCTCGCTCGCGCCATCGCGTCTGCCGGAATGCGCGCTATCACATTCGATTTCTCGGGCAGTGGAATTGGCGATGACCGCGAGTCCTTTGTGGATCCCGATGCATTCGAGAGGAACACGTTCACCCGGGAGCTGGCGGACCTGGATGCAGTTGTTGAAGAAGCGCGAAGGCGCGAGTGGATCACGAAATCCTATG
>JACDDZ010000300.1 GCA_013816695.1 Gemmatimonadaceae bacterium | reverse complement strand
TCCTTATCGTCGCGGCCGGGGGCCTCGTCCGTCCGGCCAACAATCTCCCGAAGTACACGGTGACGCAGACCCGTATCTGGAGCCAATGGATTCAACGACGCCACCACCCGATGCGGGGCAGTTGCCGGACGCACGCGATGAAGCATCATCGCCTGCGATTCCATCGCCGACTCAGCCACCCCCGCCCGCCTCTCCTCCGCCGATGAACAATTCTTCCGACGGAAATGGAGACCAGCAGTCGTACCAGCAGAACGACAACCAGAACCAGGCCCCCCAGTACGGCGGCGGGTCTGGCGCTCCGATGCACGACCGGCAACAGTACGGCGATGACCGTGGCGATCGCGGCGGGAATTTCAACCGCAATCAGCAGAACGGACGCGGACAGGGCCAGGGACAGGGACAGGGTCAGGGTCAGGGCGGCAACCGCAATAACGCAAGACGCGGCCGGCACAACCAGCGCGGACGCGGACGTCCCAATCAAAATCAGAATCAAAACCAGAATCAGAATCAGGGGGGAGACAACCGGCAGCGCGAGCAACAGCCGCGGCAGCCGCTCGCTCCGATCGTTCCCGATGGTGAATCGATAGGGTGGTATGATCCGCAGCGCGACGGCGGTTTCATCCGCCGCGCCGCGAACAGCTATCTCGCCGAACCGGGCGATGCGTATGTGCCGCTCAACACGGCGAAGCAGTACAATCTCCGCCGCGGCGACAACGTGAGAGCGAGCACCGGCCACGATCACAGAGGGCGTATCGTCGTCGCCGAGATTCAGGAAATCAACAACGCCTCTCCCGAGCTGGCGCTGCGCCGTCCGGATTTCGGATCGCTCATCGCGTCATATCCCGAAAGAAAATTGAAGCTGGAAACGGGACGTCCTGCCAAGGGCGGACCCGAGCTCACACGACGCGCGATCGATCTCATTGCGCCCATCGGCTATGGCCAGCGCGCGCTGATCGTCGCTCCTGCGCGCGCTGGAAAAACGATGCTGCTGCAGGCGATCGTCGAGGGCGTAGCGGTCAATCATCCGCAGGCGATTCTTCTCGTGCTCCTCGTTGACGAACGTCCCGAAGAAGTCAGCGAGATGATCACCTGGGGTTACGGCGAAGTGGTCGCCTCCAGCTTCGACATGCCGGCGGCCCGTCACACCGACGTAACCGAGATGGTCCTGGAGCGGGCACGGCGCCTCGTCGAGCTGGGCAAGGACGTGGTCATCGTCCTCGACTCCATTACGCGAATGGGCCGCGCTTTCAACACTGTCGAGCGTGGCACAGGGCGGACCCTCAGCGGCGGCCTCGATGCCACAGCCATGGCCAAACCAAAGGCCTTTTTCGGCTCGGCGCGGTCAGTTGCCCCGGAACATGGAGGGGGTTCGCTGACTATAATCGCTACGGCCCTCGTCGAGACCGGCTCCCGCATGGATGACGTCATCTTCGAGGAGTTCAAGGGGACCGGCAATTGCGAGATAAAGCTCGATAGATCTCTAGCCGAAAAAAGAATTTTCCCGGCCATTGACGTGGCCACCAGCGGAACAAGGCGGGAAGAAAAGCTCTTCCGCCCCGACCAACTCGAGCATGTCTATACTCTTCGGCGCGGATTACAGCAGATGCCGTCCACTTCGGCGATGGAGTGGCTCATCAAGCGCATCGCAGGCACGCCAGGAAACGACGCGCTGCTCGAAGGTCTGTAACAGCGCGCTGAAAACGGTGCGCGCCGGAACAGCCGCCATCATCGCCGGTGCGATTCTTTTCGCTCCGGCTTCGAGCCTGGCCCAAAAGAAAGAGCCTGATAAGCCCGAAGTCGTGAAGCTCACGCTCAAGGGCGTGCACGTCGTTCACAAAGACGATCTGCTTAAAAGCATTTCCACTTCGGCGTCCCACTGCAACAGTGTCGTCCTCAAGCCGCTCTGCTGGGTGACGAAATCGAAATTCGTCTACTCCAGGAAGTATCTGGACCACGAGGAGCTGAAGCGCGACGTGCTCCGCATGCGCGTCTTCTACTGGAAGCGCGGTTACCGCGAAGCCGACGTAGACACCGCCGTCATCAAGAACAGCTCGCACAAGGTCGCTGTAACGCTGACGGTTCACGAAGGCGCGCCAACGATGGTTAGCAACGTCATCGTCACCCAGGAAACACCGATCCTGAAGGACAAAGAAATCGGGAAGCGTGTCGTCATCGGCGCGAACTCTCCGCTGAACGTGATCCGCGTCGACTCGTCGCGCGTCTTCCTTCAGCAGAGTCTCTGGGACAAGGGCTACGCTGACGCCGACGTGGATACGACGCTGGTCGTCGATCAAGACGCCCGCACGGCGGTGGTGACTTTCACGCTCAAGCCGAAGTGGAAGACGACGGTGGAGGACATCGTCATTACCGGCAACAAAGGTGTGAGCGAGCGTACCATCAAGAAGTCGCTGACTTTCTCGAAAGGGGAGGTTTTCCGCCGCTCGGAGATGCTTCGCAGCCAGCGCGCGCTATACGAGTCAAACTTGTTCAAGCGCGCCGCCATCGAGCCGCGTCCGCCCGTCGATCCGTTCCTGCCAGACTCCGCGAAAGTCGTCGTGGTGACGGTGACCGAATCACCACCCCGCGAGGCGCGTCTCAGTGCGGGCTTCAACACCGTGGATTTTTTCCAGGTGGAAGGCCGCTTCTCCCATTACAACTGGGGCGGAGGGGCGAGGCGTATCGACGTACAGGCAGCGGTTGGGAATCTTCTCGCCGGCTCGCTCAACGGCCGCGGGATTTTCAAGAATGTGTCAAACGTCGCTACCAGCGATCGCTCGAGATATTTCGTCCCGACATACACGGCAAGCATCGACATGCGGCAGCCGTGGTTCGGGTCGCCGCACAACGAGATCGCCCTCAGTCTGTTCACGCATCGGCGCAGCGCGCCGGGCATTTACGT
>JACDDZ010000299.1 GCA_013816695.1 Gemmatimonadaceae bacterium | reverse complement strand
ACTGCGTGCGCGCCGGTCTGCTGCATTACGCGGCCGCAATTCAGGATAGCACTCTCTATGCTTGCCTGATAAGTAAGGAAGGGCATGTCTACAATCAGCAGCGCGCGCTTAACACCGCGCCGCACCGCGGCCGCATGATAAATCATCTGGTCGAGCGTAACCGGCAGCGTCGACTCAAATCCGGCGATCACATTCCCGACAGAATCGCCCACAAGTACAGCATCTACTCCGGCGTCATCGACAAGCTTTCCGAACATTGCGTCATACGCAGTGACGACGACGAGTTTATCACCGCCCTTTCGAGCGGCGAAATCACCGACTGTCATTCCCTTGATGCGGTCCGGACTGCTCATTCGCCGAGCACCGTCTCGAGCTCCGCAATCTGGCGCTTCCAGAACTCACGGTTCGGAATTTCAGGATGCGGGATTGTTAGGGACGACGTGTTCACCACTTGCTCCCCGAACTTCACAATGTCGAGATCAAGTGTGCGCGGTCCCCAGCGTTCGCGGCGTTCGCGTCCGCATTGGCGCTCGATCACATGCAGCTCACTCAACAACTGTTCCGGTGAAAGCGACGTCTCGACTGCGAGCATCTGGTTCAGATAGGTTGGTTGATGAACGGGACCAATGGGCTCGGTCTCCTCGACGCTGGTGTGCGCAACAATGCGCGTCTCCATAATCGCCGCGATTGCTGCGCGCGCGGCCAGCAGATTTGCGCTTTTGTCGCCGAGATTCGAGCCAAGCGCAATGTAGACGGTGGCGGTCAATCCTGCGAGCGCTCTACTTCTACTTCCGCGTAATCAAGGGGCCCGCCAAGAGCTACATGCGGCTTCCGAACTCTCACGTTCGCGCGGGCAACGCCATTGAGCTCGAGAGCGCGATCGCAGATTCGCTGGCCAACGTCCTCGAGGTACTTGATGTGCCCTTCACCAAGGACGCTGGCAGCAATTTCATACAGCTCGCGGTAGTCAACGACCCCTGCGGCTCCACCCGTGCGACCTTCCACCCAGACATTTACATCCACTTCAATAGACTGTGCGATCTCGGCTTCATGCGGCAGCACGCCGATGTGCGTGTGAAAGCGCATTCCCTTGAGCGTCACACGATCCATGTAGTCGTTCCTATCCATCGAGAGCACTCCGCATTGCAGCAACCAGTTCACCCGCGGCGGACGGACTTTTTTCAGATGCCTCGACGAGGGCACTCCCCACGACCACGCCGTCGGCCAGTGATGCCACTTCCCTGGCCTGCGCGGGGGTCGACACCCCGAAGCCTATGCAGATTGGGAGGTCGGTGCAGGAACGCAGCATTTGCACGCTTGCCTTGAGGTCAACCGGGATATCGTTGCGCATTCCCGTGACACCCAGCCTGCTGATCAGGTAAACAAATCCGCCACCATTGCGAGCGATCTCCTGCATTCTGTCCCGCGGTGTGGTTGGCGCAACAAGCCGCACGAAATCGAGAGCGCTATTCCCCAGCCACCTTTCCAGCGATGCATCAGCGCCAACGGGAAGATCAGTTATGAGAACACCGGACACTCCCGCATCAGCTGCCCGAGCCAGTGCATCCGGACCCGCCGAAATCAGCGGGTTGAGGTACGTGAAGAGAACAATGGGGATGTCCAGTGCAGCTTCACGAATGATCTCGAGAGCGTCGTCAAAGTCCATTCCCTGGTCGAGGGCGCGCTGCGAGCTCGCCTGGATCACCGGGCCGTCAGCTATTGGATCAGAAAATGGGATTCCGACTTCGATCACGTCAGCTCCGGCTGCGGCGACGGCCTTCAGCGTCTCGACTGAGCGCGCGCGATCGGGGAATCCCGCAGTCAGATAGCACACGAGCGCCTTCCGCGAATTCGCAGAAAGCTCCTGGAACTTTGCTGAAAGCCTACGAGACGATGTAATCGTTGAGATTGATGCCATACCGTTCCGGGTCTGCCGTCTTGATGATGGTGCGGCCATACTCGCCGTTCGCATCGGGAATTGCGAGGTCTACCAGCGGTGTCGGATTGAGCATCAGGCCATTTGCATCACTGACAATCTTCACTACGGGACGCGACAGCGCTTCCGGATTGGGGTTCGCAGCGTGCACTACGGCAAGCTCGAACGTATCGAGCACAACCAGAGTTCCGGTCGGGTAAATACCGAGCAGATTGATGAATGCCTTCACGACGGTCTGATCCATTCCGCGGCGCGGATTGTCTCGCATTTCCTGCAGCACTGCCGGCGGAGGATAAGGAACCGTCTGGTATGCACGGCGCGATGTAGCTGCGTCGTACCCGTCGGCGACCGCGACAATCTTGCTTGTCATGCTGAGCTGACGGGGCCGCAGCGGCTTTGGGTATCCCGAGAGATCGCACTTCATGTGATGCTCGTACGCAACAGTCATCGCGCGATATGAGAGCTGCTCCTGCTCGCGACGGAACTGGAACAATGCGAGCACCCCAAGCCAGGGATGCGCAGCAATCCCTCTCCATTCAGCTTCGGTGAGTCCACCTTCCTTCTGGAGAAAATCCACGGGAACACGGGACTTCCCCACATCATGCATCAGCGCCGCAAGTCCCAGCTCATAGAGCTGGAGCTTTGTAAGTCCAAGCCTTCGGCCGAGGGCAACCGCGAATATGCAAACGTTGACGCTGTGCGTGAACGTGTACTCATCATAATCGCGAATTGCCGTGAGGTTGATAAGCGATGTCTCTTCGTTGAGAATCTGGTCCACGATTCCCTGCACCACCCGCTTGATCTTCTTGATGCTGGGCGTCCTGCCCATGCGTACTGAATTCATGACATCACGCGTGAGAGCGACTGACGTTGCGTAGGTGCGGCTGGCCGCTGCCCTGGTTTCTTCGGCGAGCTGCTTGTCGCTTTCGCTCTCGGTTGGCGCTCCAATCTCGAAAGCGATGATGCC
>JACDDZ010000018.1 GCA_013816695.1 Gemmatimonadaceae bacterium | reverse complement strand
TCCCCAGGTAGTGCTCGTCGCGCGCGATATGTCAGCGGCGCTCAGACCGTTCAATGTCACCTATGGCCGCGATTCAGTTATAGCCGTGGTGTTTGGACGCGATGAAGTCCTTGAGTGGGTGCGACGAGGCGGGTCATCTATAAGCGCCGAGGCGGTTGCCGCACCCGAGAACAAGCGTGATACCACTTTGGCCAGCGTAACTACCTCGCGCTGAAATTTAGGAGGTGATGCGGAATATCGACAGTATCCCGATGCAAAATGCTGTGAAGCAAAGACGTTGATCGCGACTGGAAGCTGTAGCACGTATGGCTTGGAATCCTGATACTCACCTTTACGGAGATCTACATGACAGAAACAAAGAAATGGCGGAAATGGGCAGTGAGCTGCCGTCGCCATAGGCTCAGGAATACTTGGCACGGCGTTCGCCCCACCCGCGGCAGCTGAGCCTCCTTCGATGTTCCATTGGAGATGCGGTTCCAGCAACTCCTGCGCGCCAGGGGATAGCGCATGTTGCAAAGACGCCGAGAACGGCGGTACCAATGTTTGCAGCAGCACCTGCCCCATAATCATCACTTAGCGACGGATTGATGGTTTCACCGAGACAGTACAGCGCTTTTGCCTGGCGCTTGTACTGTCCTTGGGCCATCGTCTACAGCGAGGTTTGACGCCACCCAAGTGACAATTCACATGACGCTTCGCCGCGTGCTCGAGGAATCGGCTCAGGATTGTCAGTACGCACTGCGCCAGCATAAGCGACAACCTGGCCTTGCGTTGCTCATTGTTACGATACTCGCTCTTGGCATCGGGGCTAATGTCACTATGGTAAGCGCAATCGAGCGACTGCTTCTTCGCCCACCGCCGAAGGTTCATGATCCTGAACGTGTCACTCGATTGCTCCTCGTCACTCCGAATGCGGTCGACCGCGACGTGACCAGCTTGCGCTTGAACTATCCGACGTTCCTCGATCTTCGACGCGAAGTTCCGTCACTCTCGGGAATCGCAGCATTTTTTGACGTTTCCACTTCATTTGGGAGGGGACCCACGGCAACGGAGGTCAGAAGCTCGCTCGTAACCAGTTCCTTCTTCTCCGTGCTTGGGGTAAAGGGTGGAATCGGCCAACTGACGCCCTTAGACAATGGATCTTGGCCGGCTGACCAGCGCATGGCGGTGCTTTCTCACCGCTTCTGGGAGCAGCAGTATGGGGCCGATCCAAGCATTCTTGGTCTGATCGTCAGCATTGGCGGCATCGACTACAAAATCGCCGGCATCGCCCCCAAAAACTTCCATGGTGCACATTCGCTGCCCATCGATGTGTGGCTTCCTCTTACACCTGAAGCGCTATCGCGGGGACCGCTTCCCCTTTCGCTGGAAGATCAAACATCCGCATGGCTATTCATTGTCGGCCGGATTGCTCCATCTGCGACGCGTGAGCTCGTGGAGAAAGAAGCAACCAAAGTTTGGCGTAATAGAAATCAGTCGTTCGGGATTTCGCCACCCCCGCGGATCGTTGCCGCCTCCTTGATTCCTGCCCTGAGCCCGGACAGACCGCGGGGCGTAGATCTGACGCTATGGCTCGGCGGCATATCCGTTCTCGTCTTGTTAACCGCCTGCGCAAACGTTGCCAACCTTTTGCTCGCGCGATCCTTCATCCGTCGTCGTGAGATCGCCGTGAGGCTGGCGTTGGGCGCGCGAGGAAGTCGAATCGCGCGACAGCTGCTGACAGAGAGCATGCTTCTTACGGTTGTCGCGGGTGCTGCCGCATTGATCCTCGCGGTCGTGGGGAGCCGAGTCATCGAGCATGCGCTATTCGCAGGCGCCGGGGATCCGCCCGGAATCGATGGAAAGCTATTCCTCATTACTTCCATCACAGTACTCGGAACGGGCATCCTGATCAGTCTTGTACCGCTGAAGCAAAGTATTTCAACGGAGCTTACGCCCTCATTGAGCGCCAATTCTGCTACCGGCGGGGGGCGCCGATCAAAAATGCGGTTTACCATGCTCAGCGCTCAAGCCGCGCTCTCAATGATTCTTCTTGTGATGGCTGGACTTTTTGCGCAGAGTCTTCGCCGAGTTGAAGGGCTCGACCTCGGCGTTGACCTCAACAGAACATTGATGGTCAAGATGGATCTCGAACGAATGTCCCTTCCTCAGCGTGAATTGAAAGCGACGTATGCGTCCATGCTCGATCGTGTTCGCGCGGTGGAGGGCGTCCGGCACGCTGCATTTGCTGCGCGGGATCCTTACAAGCTCGGAAGCGCTATTGCTGCGCATACGCCTATCCGCGACGCAGCATCTTTGTGGCGCGAAGGAGTTTCCGAAGTGCCCATGCAAGTCACTGTTGACAGCGGGTTCTTCCGCGCTGTCGGAAACACATCGCTGCGCGGGCGCGATTTTCAATATGCGGACCAACGTAACGCGCCCCGTGTCGCAATTGTGAATGAGAGACTTGCACGGATCCTGTGGCCCAACGAAGACCCGATCGGTCGATGCATGCTCGTTGCCTGGGAAGGCGGAGACTGCGTGACAATAATCGGAGTAACCGGGGGATTCCTGAGGGGGAGCATCCTGGCTCGCGAGAAACTTATCGTTTACTTGCCCATGGCACAGAGTGAGCAGTACATCGCGCCAGCAAGCATGTTTGTCGCAGTCGAGGATCGGTCTTACATGGTGGCCGCAAGGGTAAGGAACGCGATTCAGGGTGCTCGACCCGATTTGCCTTCGGTGATTGTGACGCGAATGCAGGACGTTGTATCCCCTGAATTCATTCCATGGCAGCTCGCAGCGACCATGTTCGCATTGTTTGGAGGCATCGCATTCATAATTGCGATTATCGGCATGTACGGCGTTGTAGCAGTCATCATTGCGCAGCGAACCCAGGAGATTGCAATAAGAATCGCGCTCGGTGCGAAGATGTCTAACGTGCTCGCGCTCGTCACACGCGAGGCGTTAACTGCGGTCGCACTGGGACTGTTGGTTGGAATTCTGGTGACTTTCACGTTCCGGAACCGCGTAGGACCACTTCTCTTTCAAACAATGCCTACGGATCCGACAATCATTATAGGGGTCGCAGTGCTCCTGTTAGGTGTTGGTGCGCTCGCGTGCCTCCTGCCGACTTGGCGCGCGTGTCGCCGTGACCCAGCATCAATCCTTCGCGTCGATTGAGGTTCGTTCAATGAGTCATATCAACAGTGATGTGATAATTCGCCTGAATGGAGTACAAAAGTTCTTTCATAATGAAGGAGCCAAGACACATGCGCTTGCCGCCATCGATCTCGAAATTCAGCGTGGGGAGTACCTCGCCATTTCGGGACCATCGGGCTGCGGAAAAACAACCTTGCTTTGCATTCTGGGTCTGCTCGACACAATGACCTCTGGCGAATACTTATTGGAGAACCAACCGATATCCTGTCTCTCCCGACAGGCCCGCGCAAAGGTAAGAAGTGAAAAAATCGGCTTTATCTTCCAGACCTTTAACCTGATCGGTGACCTCACCGTCGCCGAGAATATTGAGCTGCCTCTTACATATCGTGGAATCGCCGAGGCGAAGAGGCGCGAGATGGTTCAAGAGGCGCTTGAGACAGTAGAGATGGGAAATCGCAGCAGCCACTTCCCCACGCAGCTGTCCGGTGGGCAGCAGCAGCGCGTGGCAGTCGCCCGGGCCGTCGTGGGGAAACCGGCAATTCTCCTCGCGGACGAACCGACGGGAAATCTGGACTCTGCAAACGGCGAAGCAGTTATGAACCTGCTTCAGGCATTGAATGAGCTGGGAACTTCAATCTGTATCGTCACGCACGATGCGCGTTACGCGAGCCACGCACACCGAACCGTCGAGCTATTCGACGGCAAAATATATTATCCGCAGGAAAACCAAACACGTTACCGAGGAGCTGCAATATGATTATCACTCTTTGTCCGCATCGGATCATCAGAACGATTGCAATTTTCGGCCTGGTGACGGTTGTCGGCCCTGTGTTCTCCCGAGCTTACGCTTTTGCATCCGGCGCGCAGGTCCAGACAAGCCCTGACAGTACAAGAGCGTATTTCGAATTTCAGGTTACCGAGCCCGTCGAAATTCAGCGGTGGGATCCGCCTTCGTATCCTGACTCACTGAAACGAAGAAAGATCGAAGGGAATGTTTTGATCAGCTTCGTCGTAAACCCTTCAGGATCGATTGAGCCGAAAAGCGTAAAGGTGTTGAGGACAAGTCATCCCGGCTTTGCAAAGGCGGTTCTTGCAACAATTCCGGCCGCCCAATTCAGGGCGGCACAGCTGAAGGGCCGTCCCGTGCGGCAACATGTTCAGCAGGAGTTCATCTTCGCCGGCAGGAACTAGCTAGAGCGCATTGTCTTGCCGGGAGCGAAAGCACAGTTGTTGCGCTCTCGACCGCTGGCACGGGTTTTCCCCCTGCGTTCCAGGACGGTGGTGGCCCGTTTGCGAGAATGCGTACTGATTCAAGTGCGAGCTTGGCGACAGCTGTCATATGGAGAATATCGATCCGAGACGGCTCGTCGGCGGGCGTATGATAGTCCTTGTGAAGCCCAAAACTCGATAGCGTGTGTGCGGGAATTTCACGGCGCGCAAATGCGATATTATCGCTCCGCTCGAAAAATCGCTGTGAAGGGCGTGGATCGGGCACAACAGGAAGGCCCGCGGAGCGCAGCATGCTGCCGAGTGTAGATCGATCGTCTCCACTCAACCATGCGCGCCCAAACCCTCCGATAGCAGTGTCGGGCCGCCCCGTCATTTCCACCTGAAGAGCCGCCACGGTTCGCTCAAGTGAGATGCTGGGATGACCGACATACCAGTCAACTCCGATCATCCCCAATTCCTCGCCCGTCGTAAGCAGGAATACAATCGACCGCTTTGGTGGAGGATCAAGGGATAAGACCCGAGCGAGCTCCATGATCGTCGCAACGCCCGATGCATCGTCATCCGCGCCGTTCATTATCGAGTCCCCAAATACGGGGCGAACCATTCCGTGGTGGTCGTAGTGTGCGCTCACAATGACCGCAGTGTTACGCATGGCCGGATCGACCCCGCGCAGGACACCTATCAAATTCGCATCAACGCCTCGCTCCGTGAGCGGCAAGCCGTCAAACGTGGCCCAGTCAGGCAACTTATAGAGCTTGGGACCGCCCAGTGGGCGGTTGCGAATTCGCATTGGAACTCGCTGCCAGTATCCGCTATCACCTGCCGGCACAAGCCCGACTGTCTGCATTTGGGCCGAGATGTAACGCGCGGCGCGGCGCGCTCCTTCGCTTCCAGTTCGCCGTCCTTGCATCGAGTCATCGGCAAGAGCAAAAACGTGGTTACGCATTCGTTCATGCTCAACATCAGCAAAGCGCCGATCGGGGGACGGTTTTGCTACTCCACATGCGCCAAGAAAAAACAATACACAAAGTCGCATCAACTTTACTGGACCCTACCACAACGATCCGCGTAGTTGCCGAGCACAAACTACTCCTTCGCTCCCGATTGTTTCTCGAGCTTGCGCTTGAATGGTGGGTTAAAAGATTGTAGGAATCTTCAATTAAAAGCGCGGCCCCGAAACGATTGCGTACGCCGATCCGATGTCGGGCGGCGAAGTAAAACTTTCAGTCATGGATTCCGGCAAGGTAATGTGCGGCCGCTCTATTCCTCAAACGCCCAGCAAGACGCGAATAATATTCTCGACTTTTTCCACTGTCATATAAGCCAGCTCCCCACGGTAGTGGAGCAAACCCTCGTTGGAAATAGATCGGATCGCTTCAACCATTATGAAGCCATCGGAATCCAGGCCGCCTTCTCCTTTGAGCACAGAAACGTGCGATGCGATTTGACGATTGGTTCGCGTGATGGGAATTGCTATCACGAGATCGGCGGAACCTTTGTTGAACTTGTCCACGGACAGGATCATCGCCGGGCGCGACCCATCCCGTTCCCTGCCCTTGGTGGGGCTGAACTGGACCTGCCAAACCTCGCCACGCAGGGGTTGGCGCACGCCAGACAAGGTCAGTCGACCAATCCGTCGGCGTCGGCCCTTTCGAGCAACCGGCGTTCACGAACGACCTCCGCCCAGGTGGATTTGTCGCTCTTCAAGCGGGCGTACCCATCATTGATGGCGTCCAGAAGCCGTTCACGCTGGTAGGTATCCAGTGCCTCGTGAATGATCTCCTGGTGCCCCTTTCCCGTCTGGTCCGAAAGGCTTTGGAGAAGGCGATGGTCTGGTTCTGAAATTCGTGTAGTAGGCATCAGGGCTCCGACACCTCAGTTTACCAAGCCGTAGACGTTTTTATCAACAGTATTGTAACCAAGGCTCAGCCCCGCTCTTTCAAGACTATATTAGTCACACTTATGTGACTAATATAGTCTTATGGGATCAGCCCGCGTTTCCGAGCTTAAGGCCTCGCTTTCCAGCTACCTCGCCCGAGTTAAGCGTGGAGAGGAAGTAGTGGTCACCGAACGGGGCAAGCCCATCGCGAAGCTCATTCCTATTGGCAACGATGATCTAGGCGATGGATCGCGACTGGCCGCACTTGAGCGTCTGGGAGTAATTCGTCGCGGAACGGCTAAACTGCCTGCTGAGTTCTGGAAACTCGCGCGACCAGCGGATCCTGATGGCCACGCGCTTTCTTTGCTGCTCGCTGATCGCGACGCAGGCTTGTGAGGTTCTGGGATTCGTCCGCAATCGTTCCGCTATTACTGGAGCAGTCCACCTCGCGTGGGCTGACAGTGCTGGCCCGGGACTCGGAAGGCCTCGTGGTCTGGTGGGGAACGATTGTAGAGTGCACGTCTGCGATTACCCGAACTTCACGCGCCGGGTTTATCCCCGCTACCGCGGAAACACGAGCGCTCAGTCTGCTGACGACGATTGCCGGAACATGGACCGAAGTTCAGCCGACGGAGGTCGTCCGAAACACAGCGCGGCGTTTGCTTCGCGTGCATCCGCTTCGCGCCGCCGATGCCTTGCAGCTGGCTGCCGCGCTTGCATGGGCGGATGGCGCGCCTGGACTGCAATTCGTCACTCGAGATGATCGGCTCGCAGAAGCTGCTGGTCGCGAAGGGTTCGAGCTAAGGTAACCCGCTAAGATGCCTCGATCCGCCTGATGTTATGTGTATGGGTCCTGTGTTCTCAATCACGACAAGAAAACAGGGGGCGTGCATTTCGGTAAGCTTTTGATTGAGAATTTTTGCGGCGGCTTCATCGACCACCCCGTAAAAAATGCGGTTCCGGTAATCGTCGAGAGTCCACGACGTGATTTGCACTCCCCGGATGTGGGTGTGGATGTAGCGAAGCCAATCGAAAAGCTGTGTATAGGTCCACCTTCCCTGAATGACCCCGACGTTCTCATTCGCTGACAATATTCCAGCAGATACAAGTGCGGGAATGGCGCGGGATAGCTGGAGAGTATCAACCAGATAAACAACTTTTGTCGGTTTTTCTTTTCGGTACGATATTCCGCCCCACCCTCCCGGAATTGCGGGACCGATCGCGGCCTTTTGCTCCCACGGGTCTTTGCCACCCATTCGGAATGGGTGCCGCGATGTATCGCGCAGTGCCGCGGGTAGCGAGAATGCGGGTGATTCCGCAGTGCAGTGCGCACCGACATCCGCCCATTGCCATCGCGGCGGCGGTTCTACGTAGGGCGCCTTGTGCCGGCAGGCGATGATGACGAAACAAAATGCGAATACAATTAAACGACCCGCCAGGTGGGCTATCGGAGCCTCACGTCTAATTTTCGGATCATATGCCATGCACCATTAATCATATCATCCGGTACGGTGACTGCAGCATGGTACTGTCGAGCTTGCGACCCCTTGGTCCCGCAACAATGTTGGATTGTAACTCCTTGTCTCCGTACGGCAACTCGCCAACCAGCAGACGGGGAAACCCTAAATAGGAAGGCAGAATGCAGAAACACATTGTTCTTCTGTCGGTCGTCACAGGAGGTGCTTTGCTTATCGGAAGCACCCTTCCAAGCGGGACAGGCTCCGCCCGCGAGAGCGAGATCTCTCGCCTGCAGCGGCATTTCGATTCAGTGGAAATTGAATTGAAAACCCGTTCAACGGCTAGCCTGTCAGTTTCACAGAAATCGAGACGGGCACAGCTGATTATGTGGTTACACGAGTACCGGGACGCGACGACATTTCCAGTCAACGACCGCTTTGCCGCTGCCACACCATTTTTTCGCGATGCGGGGGGAACTCTCTGCGCGATGGCGTATCTCATCGACCGGTCGGGACGCCGCGACATCGTTGATGCGGTTGCCAGGACGCACAACAACGCCCACATCAGGGAATTAGCGGGCAATCCGGAGTTGCTGTCCTGGCTGGACAGTACGGGTCTCGGTTTGTCCGAGGCCGCCAGAATTCAACCGACCTACGGCGGACCCGTTTTTAGAAACGATCCCAACAAAGTTGAAAGTCAATTTGCACTCGCGGCAATTGGCTTGAGCAGCGTATCGCTCGGCGCGGGCGGGATAAGTATCGTGAAGCCCGGTTACGTCAGCGGAATTTCCAGCCTTGTGGCGGGAACGGTCGCTGGGATTGTGGGAATCAACCACATGGATGCCGAGCGCGGCGCGAAACGAGTTGGGGTCATGACCGCTGAAATCGGCGCCATTGCGATTGGAGCCGGCGTGTACAGCGTTCTAAAAACGCGCGCTGAAGGCAATCGTCATCAAGCGCGCTCAGCCGATATGCGTGTCGCTCCGTCTACAACTTTCCTTCCTGATATAGCGGTTAGTGCAAATTCGATGAGACTTGGCCTGGTGGGAAATCGACGATTCTAGCTAACAGAGCGCGCTGCGCCTAAACGGTCTTATCAGGATTTGCCGGTCCAAGCAAATCCCAGCGGTTCCCCTCGATGTCGAGGAATACAACTACCCGACCGTAAGGCTCAGCGCGCGGTGCGGTCACAAAGGTGACGCCGGATTCGGTCATCCGTTTGTACGACACGTCGAAATCGTCGACTCGAAGAAAGAGACCCACCCTGCCGGCGAACTGGTCACCAACGATCGCTTCCTGGCGATCAACGTGTGCGCGCGCGAGCAGAATTCCGGTGGCGGCGCCCTTAGGCCGCACTACCACCCAGCGCTTGGGGCGCCCGTCATTGGTCAGCGACGGAACATCCTCAACCAGATCAAATCCGAGGACATTCACAAAGAACTCGATGGCCGGTTGGTACTCACGCACCACAAGTGCAACTAATTCAAGCTGTGCCATGCTGGGTCCCGGGCTGGTAGTGATGGTGCGATTGCAGCCCAAAATATCGCCTCACCCGCTAGCATGAGACATGACTGACGACATGGACGAAGATTTTCCGTTAGGCGACGGCACCGCGGAAACGGACGCAATAGCGACCTGTCCGTACTGCGGAGAAGCGGTATCCATATCTCTCGACCCGGGCGGCGGAGAAATGCAGCAGTATGTAGAAGATTGCGAAGTTTGCTGCAATCCCTGGAAAGTCACTGTGCAATACTCGGGTGGCGTCGCCACTGTAAGTCTCGATTTACTGGAAGGCTGAGCGCATTGGTCTTAACGTTTCACTCGGCCAGTCGTCTAACGGGGAAACAGCAACGGATGGATATCAACGTGCTTCGCGCAAACTTCATCTTCCTCGCGCTCGTAGGCTCAGTTGCAGCCTGCAGTCCGGGCACTACCACGCCGCGGGGTTCCGAGATAGGCCGTTCGTCTGATACTTCAAAAGTCGCGATCACTGATCTTGGAACGGGAACGTTCAAGGGATTTCAGGGCGGGCTGTATCCCGCCGGATCCAATGCCGTGCCTTCCGATCACGACGCGGCCGGACTTGCACGCCGCAATGCAATTCGCCCGCTCGACATAAACGGAGTCGCCTCCCCGTCGGGGAAATACGTCCTGATTTCCATCGGGATGTCCAACACAACGCAGGAGTGGTGTTCCCAAGGCTCGGGACTACCTTGCGATCAATGGACTTTCATGGGAGCTGCCCAGGCTGATCCTGCTGTAAACCGGAGCACGCTCGTCATGGTTAACGGAGCTGCGGGCGGCCAGGACGCGGTGATGTGGGCTTCGGCTTCCGACGCTAACTATGACCGCATACGCGACACGCGTCTTGCACCTCTGGGCCTGAGTGAGAAACAGGTGCAGATAGCGTGGGTGAAGCTTGCCAACAAGGCTCCGACACAATCTCTGCCATCACCAAATGCGGACGCCTACATCTTCATGCAATATCTCGGTGATGTCGCCAGGTCCCTGAAGCAGCGGTATCCCAATCTCCAGCAGATTTTCTTGAGCAGCAGGATATATGGAGGTTACGCCACCACAAACCAGAATCCTGAGCCGTACGCGTATGAGGGAGGCTTTTCGGTCAAGTGGGTTATTGAAGCGCAGATAGTGCAGCAGCGGACAGGGACAATGTCAGCGCGTGCCGGAAATCTCAGCTACTCCTCCGGTGCCGCACCCTGGCTTGCCTGGGGACCGTATCTCTGGGCAGACGGAATGCAGAAACGATCGGACGGACTCACCTGGGCTGCCTCGGATTTCGTCTCGGATGGAACACATCCCTCGCAGTCGGGAGAAACCAAAGTCGCCGGAATGCTGCTCTCATTCTTCAAGAACTCCGTGTACACGCGATGCTGGTTTACTACAGGATCTTCCTGCACTTGAAGTAGCGTTCCGCGGCGGCCAGCGAGCGAGATCCCCGCAACTGCACGTTCGACTATCCTGACACTGAATCAACTACTTCGCACACGATAGGCTCGAATTTCGCCAACGCGGCCGCCGCTTTCATGTGCGGTGCAGCCTTGGGGTTTTTCTGCATTGCGGAAAACTCTTCCTGACTGCGCCACTGGGCGTAGTTGACAACTCTGGTGCCGTCCAGGCTGCGGTGAATGCTGGCAGAAATGAATCCCGGCAAATGCCGCATGGTTTCGTCGGTCGCAGCAACAAGCAGCTCCGCAAGCTCGGCCTGCTTGTCGGGACTCACGGTGAAGACGTTAACCAGCGTCATCAGCTCCCGACCCTTCTCAATAATTGCCATGACTTCTCAAATCTCCCATTAGTGGTTGCCCATTCCGCCGCCGACCAGGTGCCGCAATACAACATCACCACGAACGCAATCGCAACTGCCCAAAGGACTGTGGTCCACCGGCGCCGCGAGAGAAAATACACCACCACGTTGGCAGTTGCACCAGGACTTCCCATCTGCTATGTGCGCATATATTATGCGTACATGATACCATTCCGGATTACCTCGACAATTAAGGCTCGCGCACGTGGTTAGAAACACATCGCCATTTTCGGTCAGCGAGCCGGACGACAGTACTGGTTTCCTGACCTGGCAGGTGACCATGCTATGGCAGCGACGCATTGCTGCGGCGCTCCGCTCCCTCGAGTTGACGCAAGTTCAGTACGCGCTGCTAGCGAGCCTGCTCTGGCTGTCACGGAAAGAGCGATCTGTGAGCCAGACCATGCTCGCCCGCCACGCCAAGCTGGACATGATGATGACTTCTCAGGTTCTCCGCGCAATGGAGGCCAACGGACTACTCAGCCGCAAACCGCATCCGACCGATACGCGCGCTAAAGCGCTGACTCTCACAAGGAGAGGACGCGCCCTCGCACTACGGGCAGTGCCGGCTGTCGAGAACGCGGACCGTACCTTTTTCAGCGGGCTCGAAGGGCGGATCGAAGAATTCAACATGTCGCTGCTCACTCTCATAAACGCATCGAAATAGGAGAATGCACTGTGTGGAAAGCTCGCTACGAAACGACGACCGACATCCCCGCGATAACACTCTTCCGCGCAATTTCCGACATAAATCACTGGACCGAATGGGATACCGGCCTCGAACGCACCAGGATCGAAGGTACGCCGCGGGAGGGTGGGATTTTTATGCTAAAGCCCAGGGGCGGACCGAATGTGAAAATGTCGATCGAGGAGCTATCGCCGCCGGTGCGTTTCGTAGACATCTCGCACCTCTTGATGGCTAAAATGCGAACATCACACGACTTTCAGGACTCGGGTAGTCAAACGTCCGTACGAGTCACCATCGAGGTCTGGGGACTTCTTGGCTATTTCTGGCGCAAGGTGGTGGGCGAAAAGCAAATCAGAGAGGCTTCCGCGCAGACTGCGTCATTCCTCGAGTACGCGCGCACGCTGGCCTGAAGAGAGTGCCACGGCTCTACTCATCGAAGGTCTCGTGCGAGCGAGGCGCACTGGGTAGCTGCGTGTCGAGCGATGCCCGGTAGTGCACACAGCCGCGAAGGAACTCAGGCCATTCAGGAATGGTTGGCAGCGGATCAGTGCGCTAGGGCAGTAATCCCCAAAGCGCCGGATGGTGCCAACACAATTGTTGCCCGCTAGAGTCGCGATGCGCACGAATTCCTTGGCGCAGGCGACGAACTTCCGCGATCAGCTCATCACCTGACAACGCGCCGAGATCCTCATCCATTCGTCCTCCGATCAGTTTGACCGTTTGAATTCCAGCGCGCTCATGCGTGTGGGCCCTGGATACGGGGCTCGCCCACCCTTGATTGCGCTCCAGAGCACCCTGTTGAACTTGTCTTCGTCAGCACTGTCTTCGATTTCCAGATCGAGTACCGCGCTTTCACGCGCGCCGCGTCCCGCCGCCGGATTCATTTCGTTCAGCGACACCGAAGGAACCAGTCGAGAAAATGGACGGAAATCCGGCTGGTCGCTGAAAATGTCGCGCAGCGGACGGCCATAGTAGTCAAACTGCGAAAGCGAACTGAGACCCAGTATCTCTTCCATGGTTCGCAGCGCGTCCGTTGTGTTCGTGAACCTGTGTACTGTTCCGGGACGATTGTAGGGCGAAATCACCAGCATCGGGGCGCGATGCGAGTCCACATGGTCAGGACCGTTCTGAGCATCATCCTCGAGCACGAACACCACAGTGTTCTTCCAGAAGGGAGACTTCGAAAGTGCCTCGATTATCCTGCCGAGCGCGAGGTCGTTGTCTGCCACCATTGCACGCGGCGTCGGCGATCCGCCGCGCGCACCGGCAGTGTGGTCGCTCGGGAGACGCACTATCTGCAGTGCCGGCATTGTTCCGGATTGAATAAATGCACGCAAATCCTCAAGCCATACGTCGGCCCGAACCTGATCTCTTATTGAAAGATCGTAGCCGGGAAAGCGCTCGTTGGTGTTCTTGCGCAGAAATGGCTTGTCACCGCGATAACCACCCGGTAGCGCACTGGTGTCCCGCGTGGCCGGGGGAACAACGAACTCGCCATAGTTTCGAAAGGAAATTCCCTTCCTCTGCGCCAGGTCCCAGAGGTATCCTTGCGCAGGCTCGTTCACGTCATCGTCCGGAATGTCGGCAGCCTCATTTCCTCGATTGGTCCCTTCGTAGTCATAGCTGCGCCCGCGGCTGGAATAGTTGGACTGGACTGTCTTCTCGAGATAGTCGGTTGCGTATGCGGCCATGCTCCAATTATGTCCATCCGCACTCACCTCGCCATTCACGAAAAAACGGTCAAACAGCCCGAAGCGCTCCGCGAGTGCGTGATGATTGGGCGTGACGTCGCGGGGAAAGTAGACCAGAGTGGAATCCCCATCCCCCTGCCGCATATCACCGAGAACCTGGTCGTAGCTGCGATTCTCCTTGATGATGTAAATCACATGCGCGAACGGAGGATATTTTCCGCCCGCTCGGCGCGGCATGGACCACCCGTTATTCGCAGCCACGGTAGCACTGTGCAGCTTGAGCAGATCACCACGTGCGGCTGCAAGTGACATCATCGTCACCGTTCCGTTCAATTGCGAAAGAGTAGTAGCCGGCGATTCACTTCCCTGCCGCTCGCGAGCAATTCCAGGCTGTGGCCCGTTTGGGTTTGCGGCAGTCCCATCGCCCTTTCCGTTTGCAACAAAAAGAGTGTCGCCTCCAATAATCAGCGCTGTGGGATACCATCCAGTCGGAATCCGACCCGACAGCAGATCGTTTCCGGCAGCTCCAGTGCGATTCGAAGTTCCAGCGGAGAGCTCGAACACGGCAACTGCGTTATTATCCGCTTCTGCTACGAACAGCTTTGTCTCATCAGCAGATAGGGCGAGCGCGTTCGGCGTGCTTCCCTCTTCAGGCCCTTCGGGCGGAGGATCACGCAGCTCGGCGATCACGCGACGAGCATGCGTATCGATCACCATCACCCGGTCAGTGCTGCCTGACGCGACGAACAACCGCGATCCGTCGGCGTTGAGAAGAAGCGCCGAGGGGTGGCGCGCAACGTTCATTCGCGGCTGCTCTACCAGCGAGTGGGGACCAGAAGGCGCGAACTCGTGGACAGAACGTCCGCCCCACGCAGACACGTAAAC
>JACDDZ010000298.1 GCA_013816695.1 Gemmatimonadaceae bacterium | reverse complement strand
ATCGTCAGCCGGCGCGGGAACGACGTGCTGATCGGGCGGGGTCATGAAATGCAAAGACACCACATGGAAATAAGGGGAGTTGGCCTGATCGACATTCCGTCAATTTTCGGAATACGCGCTGTACGCCAGCAGAAGCGAATCGAAGTTGTCGTCGTGCTGGAGGAATGGAACCAGGAAGCGGTGGTTGAGCGAACCGGCCTGGACACGGAAACAACGTCAATACTCGATGTCGATGTTCCGAAGCTGACGGTGCCCCTGAATCCAGGCAAGAACATCACGGTTATAGCAGAAGTCATCGCCCTCAACCACTTGCTCCGGTACTCGGGCGTGAACACTGCGGAAGCATTCAACAAGCGACTGATTGGCAAGATGCAGATTGCGTCGGCCAAGAATGTCCAGGACTACCTGCAGGAAGATGTCGAGTAGCGAAGCAGAGGAGGGAATCGCCGGGATTGTCTGTGGCCATGGGACATTCGCCGAGGGACTGATCTCGGCAGTGGATCAAATCACTGGCAAGGGCTCGATTTTGCTCGGGATATCCAATCGCGAGTTTGCCGGCGATCAACTGGAAGCCCGACTTCGCGAAGAGCTGAAGCGAACGGGTGCGACTGCCTTATTTACCGATCTTCCCGCAGGTAGCGCAACAATTGCTGCACGACGAATTCTGCGCGACACACAGGGAATCGTCCTCGTAACCGGGACCAACCTTGGCCTGCTGCTCGACTTTGTTTTTCACTCACACGAGGGCGTGGCTGACGCTGCAAGGCAGGCAGCTGAACGTGGGCGCGCCTGCATAACGGTTTCAGAGGCACTCTGATGGCGATCGACCTCTACAGAATCGACGACCGCCTCATTCATGGCCAGGTGGTAGTCGGATGGGGACAGCCGCTGAACACCGCGTTCATCGTTCTCGTCGATGACGACGTTGCGACGTGCGACTGGGAGCGTGACCTGTACCGCATGGGCGTTCCGCCGGAGATGGACATTCTTTTCGACACTGTCGAGTCTGCTGTCCGGAATCACGCGCAGTACGCCGCTGATCCCCGGCCGGGAATTCTCGTCACCGGCGACATCACAACTATGCGTCGACTGGCCGCGGGAATTCCGGAAATCCGCGAGGTGAATGTTGGCGGTCTGCATCATCGCAGCGGTCGCGTCGAGAAACTCCGATATGTTTTCCTTTCGAACGAAGAGGAGGCCGAGCTCAAGGAGCTTGCATCGGGCGGGGTAACCGTGTCGGCGCAGGACGTCCCGGCCGCGAGAGTGGTTAGCCTCGCCGAGATTCTCCACGAGTCGTCGGAGACCGGAGTGGAAAAGTGATCACCTGGCTGATCGAGCTACTTCCTGTCGTGCTGCTTGGCGCCGTCTGCGGACTCGACGTAGTGAGTTTTCCGCAGGCGATGATTTCGCGGCCGATTGTTTCCGCCACTCTGGGCGGGGGAATTCTCGGGGATCCAGTTGGCGGTCTGCTCGTCGGGGCAGTGCTCGAGTTGATTGCGCTCGAAACACTGCCGTTCGGTTCATCGCGCTATCCCGAATGGGGCAGTGCAGGAGTTGTAGGCGGTGCAATTATGGGACTGACTGTCGTGGACGCGGCAGGCGCGCTCCCGGTCGCTGTGTTGTGTGCGCTGGTGACAGCGTACGTGAGCGGTTCGAGTATGGTCCTGCATCGCCGCCTCATCGCTCACAACGCCCATAGAAACAAGCGCGCGCTCGAAGCAGGATCCGGCAGGGCTGTTCGCAGTGTACAGCTCCAGGGAATGACGATGGACCTCGTTCGCGGGGCGATCGTGACGCTGGTGGCTTTTGCGGTGCTCCGTCCGCTGGCGCGTGCAATTGTCGCAGTCTGGCACTCGAGCCCCGTTTACTCGCCTGCTGTTGTGCTTACGCTCGCGACCATCGTTGCTGCGAGCGCGCTGTACAAGATCTTTCACGGAATTCCGAAGGCCGTGATTTTGTTTGCAGTGGGGCTGCTTGGCGGAATCGGTGTGCTGGTGCTCGGATGACCATTCCCTCGAAGCCGATGCCGTTGGTGCCATACACGACCAAAGCTGCGATTTTCCTCCGCCTGTTTGCAATTCAGGGGGCCTGGAATTACGAAACGCTGCTTGGAAACGGCATCGCATTCTGCGTCGAGCCTTCGCTCCGACTCCTGCACGGGCGCAACGAGCCCGAGAAATACAGGCAGGCAATTGCGCGCGAGGCCCGCTACTTCAACGCGCATCCCTACCTCGCATCGCTCGCGGTGGGCGCACTTGCACGCGCGGAGCTGGACCAGGTCGATCCTGCAATGATCGAGAGGTTTCGGCGCGCATTGGGAGGCCCGCTTGGCAGCGTCGGTGACCGCCTTATCTGGGCGAGCTGGCTGCCGTTCTGTTCGCTGCTTGCCCTGTGTGCATTTGGACTTGGTGCGACGCCGGGATGGGTACTCGCGATTTTCCTCGGGGTCTACAATACCGGCCACGTCGCGCTCAGGGCGTGGGGAGTGCGCACCGGTTTTCGAAAAGGATTGCGGGTTTCCGAAGCGCTTGCAAACCCACTGCTCCGGAAAGGCCCCACTATCATTGGTGGTGCGGCCTGCCTCGTTGCCGGGTTCGCGCTTCCGCTCGCATTCCAGGCGATCATCGGACCTGGACGCCGTCTTTCAGGTGGCGTGTTCCTCGTTGTAATTCTTGGAACGCTGCTCCTCGCACGCTTCGGCGGACGTGGTGAAGGGTGGCGTATTGCTCTCGCAGTTCTTTCTGTTTTCGTCCTCTTCTCGGTCGTCCGTTAATGCCAGAACGCAACGTAACGGTAAGAAACAAGCTCGGTCTCCATGCTCGTCCTGCCGCGGAGATTGTGAAAGTTGCCGGGAAATTCAAATCCCAGATCACAATCCTGCGCGAAGACATGGAAGTAAACGGCAAGAGCATAATG
>JACDDZ010000297.1 GCA_013816695.1 Gemmatimonadaceae bacterium | reverse complement strand
CCGAAGGGACATGGCGCTGGACCAGTCAAAGCTCGCGACGGTGGTGGACAGCGCCGACTCAACGCTTGAGAGTGCGCGCGTGGAAGAAAGATGTCCCTCCGATGCGCGTGTTTCTTCACGCGCAGCGTAAACCATCGCTGTGCAAAGTGCACCAAGCAGGGTCATGGCAAACAGCGCGAGCAGTACCGCAAAACCATTTCGCGCTTGCATCATGACTCTAGTGAATGTTTCGGGGCGTCACAGTCACCAGGACGGAATCGATCGCGCGCCCTGAGATTTTTCCTGCCGCGCTCACCTCACCGCGAAGGACTATTTCGACTGACGCTACATCCAGCGGACGTGTAGAAGAAACGGGTGCGCCGAAGCTGTCGATGTACCTGAAGCGCAGTCCACCGCCGCTTCCTGCAGCGTACGGGAGGTATGGGCCCGAGACCGGCTGAATGGTCGAGCATCCAGTCGCGACTGCATTGCATCGCTTGTAACCCAGGTACCAATCGCCATCAGAAGAGCGGTACAAGCTGTACCTGCCGCGCCGCAATACACGCACAGGCGCTCCTGCCAGCACGCCGACGAGGGATCCCACAACCGAGATTCTGTAGGCCGGCTTTGACAGATCACCCGATGACGTGAAGCCAGCTGAGAGTGGACAGACCGACGCTGCCTGCGCCGAAGCGACAGCGCTGATCCTGAATCGCAGCCAGCGTCGATAACCCGAAACGGAATCGCGCGTAGAGTATATGGAGAGCAGATCGCCAGTATCCGGGGGAGCGGGAATGCTGGACAGGTAAATGCCACTCGACAGGTCTGACGGGACCAGGGGCACCACCTGATTAGAGGGCGTTGTGCATACAACCGAGCTCCCGGTCGTCGCAAAGAATTCGAGAGCGCTGTCGGCAAGTATACGGAGCGTATCTGCCGGGACCGCCGCTCCGCGGATGTCGGTCACGAGGGCGGCTTCGCCATCCCGCAACTGTTCGTTAAGCAGGATCCTGTGCCGAATCCCGCGAAATACTTTCTGGTGACTCGCCAGGGAGTGGAGCACCAGGGTAACAACCAGTCCGAGCAGCGCCAGCGAGACTACGAGCTCAGCGACGGTAAATGCGCTGCGATTGACTGTCATATGCACGGGATGTCGGTGCGCAAGGAATCGTGCGCCGTGCCGGTGAAGCCCGGTCGGATTGCACTTATGGTTACAGGCTGCGCTCCGACGCCGGGACTCTCAACGCTCCATTGCAATGCCATATTGAAGCGATTGTCCGTGCCCGGCAGCGCTCGCCCACATCCCTGCCTTATGAGGGTTTCTCGCTGGGCTGCAATAAGGTCGCCGCTCCGCGAGCGCTGCGCATCGATGAAAAAAGCACGTGCGAGGCGGGCGGTGACGGCGGCGTATCCCAGCGCGCCGACAGTGAGCAGCAGGATGCTCACTACGATTTCGAGCATCGTGAATCCTCGACGAATACCGGGGGCGTGTTGCATTCCCCATTTTCGCGAGGGCGACACCCTGTGTCGTCATCCGGCGCCGTTCAGGGCAATAAAAAAACGGCGGCCAAACTGCGCCGCCGTTTCCCCCTTTTTCGAGACGGCTTTAGCAGCCGGTACCAGTAATTGTGCCGTTAATATTCATCGTGCAAGTAACGCCAGGCGCACTGGCGTGCGTCGCATCCGTCGTCCATGTCTTCGGGCTAGTGGTATTGTCAACCGTGGTGGCAAGGCCGACGTTCGGGGACGGAGTAAAGTTCATTCCGCCACCCACTGCCGCAGGGGTCGCCGTGGCGGTCGCGTCTACATCTTTGTAGTTACCCGCGCTGTCGGCGGCATACTGTTCCTGCGCAGTGGCAAGATTGCGCAGATCGGCCTTCATCGCCGACACGTAAGCCTTGGCCTTCGTGTTCGTGAACTTCGGGATCGCTATCGCGGCCAGAATTCCGATGATTACAACGACGATCAGAAGTTCGATGAGCGTGAAGCCTTTCTTGTTGCGAGCCATGATTTACCTCGGGAAAAAGTGGAAGTCCGGCAACGAGTTAAAGAAGTAGGATTAGCAGCCCGTTCCAGTAATCGTGCCATTGATATTCATCGTGCAGGTAACGCCAGGCGCACTGGTGTGCGTGGCGACCGTCGTCCATGTCTTCGGGCTGACGGTATTGTCAACCGTGGTGGCAAGGCCGACGTTCGGGGACGGAGTAAAGTTCATTCCGCCGCCCACTGTCGCAGGAGTTGCCGTGGCGGTCGCGTCTACATCTTTGTAGTTACCCGCGCTGTCGGCGGCATACTGTTCCTGTGCGGTGGCAAGATTGCGCAGATCGGCCTTCATCGCCGACACGTAAGCCTTGGCCTTCGTGTTCGTGAACTTCGGGATCGCTATCGCGGCCAGAATTCCGATGATTACTACAACGATCAGGAGCTCGATCAGAGTAAAACCTTTCTTGTGGCGAGACATGTGGGACTCCGGGGTATGGGAACCAAGCAATGACGAGCTTGGCATGGAAAGGCAACCTGTGGTCCCATCAATCCCTATATCGCTAAGCTTCAGTAAACAATGACTTTAGCTCCTTCCCAGTCTTTCTATTTCCACGTTACGGCTGAGGCGTTTTGCCCCTTTCGTTGCAAAATGCAACGTTCAAACAGGTGTTTGTGAGGCCCCCGTGCCATCCGAAAAGCGGGCGAGCTTTCTATGTAGGGTCGATGGATCGATGCCCAGCACCTCGGCAGCACGCGTCTTGTTACCGCCGACACTGTCCAACACCCATTTGATATATGCGCGTTCTATGGTTTCAAGTGACGGATTAGCCGGCGTTCGCTCTGCGACAAAGGGGACCGCCTTTCGGTCCAGCACTCGTTCAGGAAGTGCCGCCCGCACTATCCTCGCGCCGGGTGAAAGAATCACAGCGCGCTCAACTGCATTTTCGAGCTCACGCACAT
>JACDDZ010000296.1 GCA_013816695.1 Gemmatimonadaceae bacterium | reverse complement strand
CACGTGATGGGAATATGGAATGCGGAGGTTCGCCGCCTCAACGGTTTCACACGCGCGATCGCCCAGAATTTCATGGGTGGGCAGGTGTTTCGCAGCGCAACCTGGGAACAGGCAATCAACTACATGGAGAGGGCCGTGGCAGAGGAGCCCAATCGAATTGCGCACCGCATCGATCTTGCCGAGGTGTATTGGGACTCGGGCCACAAAGACAAGGCCAGAATCGAATTTGAGACTGTTCTGAAACTTCCCTCAGCCGACATCCCTGACGCCGGCTACAAAGTTCGGGCGCGCGAGGCGCTCAGGAAGCTCTAGTCGGCGTTTTCATCCAGGACTTCGACGTCTTCAAGCTCCTCGATTTCCTCTTCATCAATCGGATGCCGCTTCGCGGCTGCCCGTTTTAGCTCCTGGCCGAGCGATTCCCAGAGGGACTCATCGCCAGCGCGGCTGAATTTGCGACGTATGCGACCCCGGGTGTCTTCTCCGCTACCCGGCGCCCAGAGCAGGGCCACAGCTGCCCCGACAGCGGCCCCGATTCCAAGCCCAGCCACAAAGGTCCCGATCTGAGGCCAGTCTGGCACTGTCTCGTAAGCAGTGCCGACTGCCTTCCCCTTATTCTTTTCCACGCGGGTAGTTACGGCATCATCGGAGCTGAACATATGAATTAAGCCTGGGGTTAGTATGAAACTTGCTTTCCGAGCAAAGGTTGCAATACCCATGCGAGGGCTCATATGGCCGACACTGGTAAGACAATCTTACTGGTGGAGGATAACGAGGATAACAGAATCGTTTACTCCACCATTTTGAAGCACTTTGGATACAACGTTAGTGAGGCCTTGAACGGCGAGGAGGGTATCGCGAAAGCGAGATCCGAGAAGCCTGATCTTATCCTCATGGACATATCCATTCCCATTATCGATGGCTGGGAAGCAACGCAGGTACTCAAGCACGATCCTGCGACCAAGAACATTCCAATCATCGCCCTGACTGCACATGCCCTTGCCTCGGATCGCGAAAAGGCGATGGAAGTGGGTTGTGACGGGTATCTGGCCAAGCCCTGCGAACCGCGGGCGGTGGTAGCCGAGGTGCAGCGGTTCCTCGGTCAGAATAATGGAGCTTGAGAAAGCCGCCCGGATTCTTGTCGTAGACGATCACCCGGACAACATCGAGCTGCTGAAAGCGCGCCTCGAGTCCCGGGGATTCGAAATCGATACAGCGGAAAATGGTGAGGAGGCTCTCAAGAAGGTCTGGGAACGTCCTCCTCATTTGGTGCTGCTCGATGTAATGATGCCCGGAATGGACGGATTCGAAGTCGTCCGCCGCATCAAGGCCAATAAGGAATTTCCATTCATTCCGGTAATCCTGCAGACGGCGCTCGACTCCACACAGGACATCGTGCAAGGACTGAACGCGGGCGCTGACGATTACATAACCAAGCCGCTCAACTTTGCAGAGCTGGAAGCCCGCATCAAGTCGCTTCTCCGGATCAAGGCACTTCAGGAAAGTCTGGAAGAGCGCGAGCGCCAGCTCGAAGAGATCAACGAGAAACTTGAGCGCATGTCCATGACCGACGGACTTACGGGGATTGCCAACCGCCGGTCCCTCGAAGAACGTCTCAAGGACATGTTCGAGCACTCACTCCGTTTGCACGAGCCGCTTTCCGTCGTGATGTGCGACATAGACAGGTTCAAGAGTGTGAACGACACCTACGGTCACCAGGCGGGCGACGATGTGCTCAAGCAGTTTGCGCAGGTAATTCACAAGGAAGCACGCGAAATTGACAAGGTAGGAAGGTACGGCGGCGAAGAGTTCATGCTGCTCCTTCCGGGTACCGTCCTGGATGCCGCTGTCACCTTCGCGGAACGTGTGCGTCACTGCATCGAGTCGCATACATTTGAGTTCGAAGGCGGAACGCTGAAGCGCACGATGAGCTGCGGTGTAGCATCATGGCCGCATCCGAAAATCGCGCAGATGGACGGCCTCATCAAAGCCGCGGACGACGCACTTTATGTAGCCAAGAAAACTGGCAGAAACCGGGTAATTCGCTTCGACAGCAAAGAATTCAATGCCAACACCGAAGAACAGCCAGGCGAAGCCAACCGACCCGAGCCAAAGGGCGAAGCAGCTTAGGGAGCTCCTCACCGAAGCCAGTCACAACTACTACGTGCTCGACAAACCCGATCTCCCGGATCGGGAGTACGACGAACGATTCCGCGAGCTGCAGCAGATTGAGTGCGAGCACCCGGACCTCCAGACCAGGGATTCACCAACCCTGCGCGTGGGCGCGGCTGTCCAGAGCCAGCTCGAGAAACACACCCATCTCGTACCCATGCTCTCGCTCGGTAACGCCTTCGACGAGTCAGAGTTGGAAGCCTGGGAAGGAAGGCTCCTCCGGATTGCCGGCGACGATGTAACGAGCACGGGATACACGACGGAACTGAAAATTGATGGTGCTGCCGTGAGCCTCACATACGAGGATGGACTGTTCGTAGTAGGCGCCACGCGCGGGAATGGATCGATCGGCGAAGCTGTAACAGCAAATCTGCGCACCCTCCGCGACCTTCCCCTGAGTCTCAAGGGCGCACCCCGGACGCGGATTGAAATCCGCGGTGAGGTGTACCTGCCCTTCGATCTCTTTGAAGAGATGAACGAAACCCGCGCGAAGGCGGGCGAGGCTGTGTTTGCGAACCCGCGGAATGCAGCGGCAGGAAGCCTCCGCCAGTTGGACCCGGCGATCACTGCCTCACGTCCATTGCGCTTCTTCGGATATTCAGTTGTCAACGCTGATCATTCTGCGCTTCCATTCAAGACGCAGTGGGAGCTTCTCGCCGCACTCGAGTCCTGGGGAATTCCCGTCGCGCCACATCGGAAGCGGTGTCACACGCTCAAGGAAGTTCACGCGTGGGCGCACAAGATTGAGCACAACAT
>JACDDZ010000295.1 GCA_013816695.1 Gemmatimonadaceae bacterium | reverse complement strand
TCAGAGCCTGCCAGGCCTCCGCCGACCACGGTGATTCGTTTGGGTTTGCTCACGGTTTCAATTTAGCTCCGGGAGGACGGAGGAGAACTTCGGAGTTAACTGATGACAGGAGCGACGGAGCGACGGACAGGATCTGAGGGTTAGGGGGCGATTACTCGCTTGATGCCGTCTTTCAAGGGGGATGTGTTGAAGTTGATTAGAAGACCGAACTGCTTATTGGCCATTTTCAGGTAGGTCAATAATTGCGATTGGTGCAGGCGCAGAAGCTGTTCGACCCTCTTTACCTCGACTACGAGTCGATCCTCGACGATTACATCAAGTCGAAAGGCCGCCGGAAAGGTCAAACCTTGAAAGGTTATTGGAACGTGATGCTGGCGAGTGATCGATAAGCCCTTCTGAACAAGCAGCCAGCAAAAACATTCCTCATAGACTCTCTCCAAGGCCCGGGCCAAGCTCACGGTGGACTTCAATCGCAGCACCGATAACGCGTTCCGAAAGATCCCAATCCAAATGTCGCATTGATAACGATGAGTTCGGCCCAATTCCCAATCCTCACCGAATCCATAGCCGCGAAAGCAGTTCCCCCCAAAGCTTCCTCAGATTCTGTCCGTCGCTCCCTCGCTCCTGTCCGCAGTTGCCGTTCGCCGTTCGTCTATCGCGACCCTAAACCCAGCGCGGCACCTTCGCCTTGTACCGCGTGAAAGCTTCCCCGTGCGTCTTCGCGAGATAGCGTTCCTCAAAGAAAACGACTCGAACATGAAACATCATCGCCATCACACCCGCGTACACCCACAGTGTCTGCGACCTGAACCCCATCGCCCAACCGATAAGTAGCAGCGTGACGGCGATATACATCGGATTGCGGGAATACTTGTACAGTCCGGTCGACACGAGGTGTGCCGGAGGATCCCAGGGACCGAGGGTTCCCTTTCCCTTCACATAAAAATCCCTCACGCACCAGAGCAGAATCAGCGCACCAATGGTGAGGGGAATGAATGCCTCGGAATGAAACCCTTCACTACCGCGCGGCCGTATCCAGAGCGGTATCAGTACCGCGGTGAACACGGGAAGTACGAGAAACGAAAAAAGCGCGCGCGGGAGAAGTGTGTTCAGCTCGCGACTGCCTCGATCTCAACCGGCTGCTGCACATCCCACTCATTTGCGCAGTTTATGCAGCGCCTGTACTCACCCCGCGTACGGTTGGACTTCACTTCGGCACCGAGATATCCGCAATCCGGACATGGGTCGGCGACAGGCTTGTCCCAGATCACGAAATCGCACTTCGGATAGTTCGAGCATCCATAGAAGGCCTTGCCGCGCTTCTTGGAGCGGCGGACTGCTATGTCTCCACCATCCTTGGGGCACTTCACGCCTGTAGGCATCGAGCGCGTTCCGCGGCACTTGGGGAATTTGCTGCAACCCAGGAATTCGCCCGAACGTCCATGCCGGATCACCATCATCTCGCCGCATTCATGGCAAATCTCGTTGGTAGGCTCGGCAGGCTTTCTGTCGCCGCGCAATGGACGCGTGAACTTGCACGCCTTCGGGTGGTTCTCGCAGGCGATGAAGGGTCCGAAGAAACCGCCACGCGCGACAAGCTTGCCTCCGCAATCGGGACACCTTTCCGTCTCGAGCGCTGAAAGATCGTGCGCTTCCGCAATCAACTCCTCGACGTTGGTGTTCTTTACGGAGAGCTCGAACGGAGTGTAGAAATCACGCAGCATGACGCGCCAGTCGATGTCCCCTTCCTCGACCTTGTCGAGATCGCTTTCCATGTGCGACGTGAACTGCACATTGAAAACGTCGGGGAAATTCTTGACCATCACCTTTTCGACCTGCTCCCCGAGAGGAGTAGGAAAGAACCGGCGCTGCTCAATCAGCGCGTACCGGCGCTCGGCAATCGTGGAAATGATGGACGCGTAAGTTGACGGCCGCCCAATCCCGAGGCGCTCCAGTTCTTTCACAAGGCTCGCTTCCGAAAAACGCGGCGGAGGCTCAGTGAAGTGCTGTGTCGGGAGTACGGCCTTCACGGGAACAGCCTCGCCCTTCTCGACGACAGGCAGGCCCTGCTCATCCTCGAGCGCACGGCCTTCACCCTCTTCACGAATATCCTTGTACAGCACCTGATACCCGTCGAACTTCATCACACTTCCCGTGGCCCTGAACAGGTAACGCCCGAGATCAAAGTCTATCGTGGTCGTGTCGAATACGGCCGGCGCCATCTGGGATGCGAGGAACCTGCGCCAGACAAGCTCGTAAAGTTTCACACGTGCTTCGTCATCCTTCCCCAGCTTTCCGCGCTTCTGAAGAAGGCGCCTTAGATCGTCAGGACGGCGCGCAGGGTCAGTTGGGCGAACGCATTCGTGCGCATCCTGGGTGTTCTTCGACTTGGAATCGCCGTAGAGATTTACACTGGACGAAAGGTGGTCGGCGCCAAACCAGACGCGAACAAACTCACGGGCCTGCTCCGCTGCCGCAGGTGAAACGCGCGTTGAGTCTGTACGCATGTAGGTGATGAGACCTACAGCTCCTTCCTCACCCAGCTCGAGTCCCTCGTATAAATCCTGCGCCAGGCGCATTGTGCGCTTCGAGCCGTAGCCCAGGCGCTTGGCTGCTTCCTGCTGCAGTGTGCTTGTAGTGAAGGGGGCGGAGGGATTCTTCCTGCGCTCGCGCTTCTTGAGGTCGGTAACAGTAAAAGTCTTGTTGGCCGACACATCGCTTACGATTTTTTTCGCTTCGGCTTCAGTGCCGATGGTCGGCTTTTTCCCATCGATATGGTGCAGTTTCGCCAGGAATGCCTGACCGTTCTCTTCCATCTGCGCTGCAATGGTCCAGTACTCAACGGGATTGAACGCGCGGATTTCGCGTTCCCGCTCGACCAGGAGACGGAGCGCAACTGTCTGCACGCGACCGGCGGAAATTCCCTTCTTT
>JACDDZ010000294.1 GCA_013816695.1 Gemmatimonadaceae bacterium | reverse complement strand
GGCTTCGCTTTCTTCTGGAGTTCGGAAAAAACGCGCTGCTGAATCTGGCGGCGGCGGAACTGGTCCATCAGGGTTCGGCGATACTCATCCGGCGAGCCCATGCCTGCCTTCCGAAGCTCAGTGCGAAATTCCGTGTCGCTCGGGAACTGGGAGCGCACTGTCTGTATCTGGCGATCCACGTTAGGCGTAAGTTCGGTGTCCTGAACTTCAATCTTGAGATCCTTCGCCTTCTGGATGAGAATTTCCTCATCGACCAGGTCGTTGAGAACCTGGCGAGCGAGTTTTTCCTGGCCCAGCGAGTCTGCCGGAAGGGTTAGACCCTGAGCGCGCTGCTGGTTGATGTTGGACATCACGTCGCTCCAGAGAATCGGCTGTGCACCAACCACAGCGACAACTCTGTCCACGGGAAGATCGGTGCGCGCGGCCACAGGCGTACGGGCCTGCGCTGCAAGCGCGACCGGAGCCGCAGCAAGCGCAAAAAGAATTTTCTTCAGCATGTCTCCTGACATCGTCATACCAATTAGTACCCTCGTAACCCGCGAGAGTTACCGGCGCGCCTGAGAATCCTTCGGCGCCCCGTTGTCCTTCGTGGCCGGCATGGGCACTGCCGACGGCGGCGGAGCTACTGCAGCCGCCGAATCAGCACGCTTCCGGACCTTGTCAGCCAGCTCGAGCGCGCGAGCGATCCCCGCAGTGCTCACTTCCCAGTCGTACTTCTGGCGAAGCACATGAGAAATTGGCGCGGCTATAGGGATGTACTGCGCACGCTGGTTCATCAATCCCTCGATATACGCCTCGGCGCGCTGAGCAGCGATGACTTCGGCGCTGACATTCCTGGCCTTCGCGCTGTCTGCGATGGACTTCGAGTCCAGTCCGAGCATCGACTTGGTTGTTGTAAGCTCCAGCAGGAAATTGTTGCGAAGCGCTTTCAACTCATCAGCCTTCGGCTCGATGTTGTGCTTCTCGGCTTCGGCCAGGATGAGCTCGTTGCGAACAAAGTTCATGACGAACTGGGGAATGACGGAATCCGGTGCGGACATGATGCGCTGTGCGATTCCTGCCTGTGGCGGAATGCCCTGGACCCAGCGGGCGAGACGGCCGCCGGTCAGCTTGCCGCCCTTCCAGGTAGCGATCACCGTGTTCTCCCCGAGATTCGATTCAGGATCTACAGTAATGTCGCGGACTTTCTGGGCGACGTTCGGCTTCACTTCGACTTTCGCGTCTTTTTCGAGCGTCGCCATGTAAACACTGTCGGCCCTCGCCATCGAAGCAGTTCCAGCGGCCTGGACAAGTGATCCCTTGACCTCCTCGTATGGAGCACGGCGAATAATGTGGTAACCGAACTGCGACTCGATGATTCCAGAGATTTCACCGGGCTTGGTCGCCTTTACGCCTGCCTCAAACTCGGGCACCATCTCGCCATGCCTGAAAGGCGGGAGAAGTCCACCCTGCTGTCCCGACTGCTTGTCCTGACTTTCTTTCTTGGCCACTGTGGCAAAGTTGGCCGTTGTGAGCGACGCGCGAATTGTCTTCGCCTTTTGCAGGGCCTGCGCCTTCTGACCCGGCGCCATTCCCTGTGTAAGGATCAGGATATGAGCTGCCGTCATGATCTCGGCGCTGTTGTACATGGCAAGCGCCTGCGAGGAATCAGGCTTCGCCCAGCCCTTCGCGACGGAATCGTACCATGTCTTCGCTTTCATGTTGGCAATGAATGGCCAGAGCGCTTCATCGAGAAGCTTCTGGTCGTTCAGTGAATCGTTGCGCGCTGCGGAAACGCCTACCAGTTGGTAGTTCACCCAGATGTTGGCCAGCGCGTTGGCAACATCCTTTCGGAGCGGAGCCTGCGAGCGGCCGAGCAGCTCGGACATTTTCGTCACTGTGAACTTCTGCGATTCAGCGCTTGCAACAAGGTCCGAGTGCGCCGAGAGCGCATCCTTCATTTTTCCGCAGCCGGAAAAAATCAGCGTCAGAGCGATGGCGGAGAAAGCGATAGAACGTTTCATGTCCGGGGTGTGGTCTGAGTTTGTTTTGCGGCATCCGGGCGCAGAGTCGTCAGCGCTCGGGTGAGTCCTTCCAGCAGTCCCGCGCCCCCAAGTCTCGTGAGCTTGATGGACAGCGGTTGGGCGCGCCGCACTTCGGCCTGGAACTGAACTTCATGAAAAGCGGCCGAAATCCCTTTCATGCGCGGGATGGCGTGCTCGCGAAAAGTAATACGAGCCTCGTTCCCACGCACGAGAATCGACTCTATGTCGGACAAACCGCCCAGCACGCGAAGCGAGGCGACTCCGAAGAGGCCCTCAACCGGCGGCGGAAGTGGCCCGAACCTGTCGCGCGCCTCGATACGAAGCTGGTGAATCGTTTCCGGATCGGTTGCAGCGGTGAGCCTGCGGTAGACATCGAGCTTGGCTTCCTGGGATCCTACGTATTCATCCGGGATGAATGCCGGAAGGTCTACTGATATGTCCGCAGGTTGAAGCTTGGGCGCGTTGTCACCGAGCATCACGCGACGAACAGTTTCGTCCAGCATCCTCAGGTAGAGGTCGAATCCGACTGCGTGCACAAAACCGGACTGCTCCGGTCCCAGCAGGTTGCCGGCGCCACGCAGCTCCATGTCCTTGAGCGCAATTCGATAGCCCGCGCCGAGCTCCGTATGGTGCTCGAGGATCTTGAGGCGACGGTTGGCATCCTCATCGATTGTCGTGTCAGGTACGAGCAGGTAACAGTACGCGCGCCTGTGCGAGCGACCCACTCTTCCGCGCAGCTGGTAAAGCTGAGCGAGTCCAAAGGTGTCGGACCGATTCACGAAAATCGTATTGGCGTTCGGGACGTCGAGACCGGACTCGACAATCATCGTCGAGACGAGCACATCAATCTCACCGGCGACAAACTGGCGCATGATCTCCTCGAGTTCGCGCTCCTTCATCTGGCCATGGCCTACGC
>JACDDZ010000293.1 GCA_013816695.1 Gemmatimonadaceae bacterium | reverse complement strand
AAACGCAGGTCTGAACCACATCAGTCCATACGACCGCGCGCATTCCCCCGTGATACGTGTAAATGAGCGTCAGTATGCCCAGGAGGAGGATCGCGGAAGGCATCAGGTATTCCTGCGGAACGACTGGACCGATAATCAGCGCGATAGGAATGGCTGTCGCAAACACGCGCACCGAGTCGCCGAATGCACGCGTGAACATGAAGACGACAGACGCGAATCTTCGCGTTGCAACGCCGAATCGTTTCTCGAGGAGAGCGTACGCTGTTACCAGCTCACCCTGGTAGTAGCGCGGGAGGAGAGTGTATGCGACAACAATCCGGCCGAGTATGTATCCACAAACAATCTGCAGGAAGCCGAGGTTGGTTACGTAGGCGAGACCCGGAATGCTGATGAATGTGAGAGCGCTTGTCTCAGTGGCGACAACGGAGAAGAGAATCGCCCACCATGGAATCTGCTTGCCTGCGATGAAATAGTCCTTCGCATCTTTCTGGCCTCTACCGAGCCAGATTCCCAGCGCCGTCGTGCCTGCGAGGTACGCCACAAGCACAAACAAATCGAGGGCAGTGAATGATGGTTTCATTGCACTGCCCTCGTATTGGAGACTATTAAGGTCGTCAGTTTATTATGCCGTGAAGGAGCTGCCGCATCCGCAACCGCCGGTTGCGTTGGGATTCTTGAACGTGAAACCCGAGCCCTGCATCGACGTTACGTAGTCAATCGTGATTCCGTTAAGGTACTGAACCGAAAACGGATCCACGAATACCTTGAAGCCTTCATAGTCGAGAACGAGATCGTCCTCGGCGCTGCGATCTTCAATGACGAGATTGTACTTGAAGCCGCTGCAGCCACCGGGCATGACACTTACACGCAGTCCGCCCTGTTCCACGGTAACGCCTTCAGCGGCCATGAACTTCTTGACCTCTATACCGGCTGCCGGGGTTAGAACGAGCTCGAGTTCTGGTTGTGACGAAATTGCCATTGTAACCTCCAAATCAGGAACGGCCTGAAGGGCCGAAACCCATCCCTATAGTATGCAAATTAAACGACTTCCGCCGAAGGAGGTAGCTGTTCAGCGCCCCCACGGGCAAAGGACTTCGCGATCCAGCCGAAAGCAACTGCCGCGATAAGCATCAGAATGAGGCCGGTTCCGGTGTCGCCGAAAATCAGTTTTCCGATGCCGAACAGAGTTGAATACACCGCCACGATCCCGGCGATCCAGTTAGTCCATGCCAGCGCACCTCCTGGAATCCCCTCACGTCCGTAGCCGAGGCGGGTGGAGATGGTTGCCCATCCCGGTCCGCCGGGACGCACACGCTTGTAGAATGATTCGAGAATTTCCGGGCTCTCCGGCTGGGTAAGGAACGTCACCGACACCCAGATAATAGTGCTCGCTACGACTGTAACCAGCATAATCGTGGCATCGGCGTTCGGGTCGCCTGGAGCAAAACGCTGCGGGACTGTCTGGAACGCGACCGTCGACACGACCAGCGACGCAATCATTGCGCTGATCTCGGACCATGCGTTGATGCGCCACCAGTACCAGCGGAGAATCAGCACGAGTCCCGTGCCGGCGCCCATCGCGAGCAGGAAGCGCCACGCGCGCTCAACCGAGTCGAGCTGCGACGTCACCACGATCGACGCAAGGAAGATCAATACAGTGGCGATGCGGGAGATCTTCACGTAGTGGGCCTCTGTTTCGTTCTTCTTCATGAAGCGACGATAAATGTCGTTAACGAGATACGAGGCGCCCCAGTTGAGGTGAGTCCCGACGGTTGACATGTAAGCTGCCGCAAAACCGGCCATCATTACACCGCGCCATGGCGTCGGTAGATAATCGACGAACGCATGGACGTAGCCGGATTCCTTGTCGGCGAGGTTCGGGTACAGTATGACAGTGGCAAGACCCGTGACGATCCAGGGCCAGGGGCGGAGCGCATAGTGCGCAACCTGGAAGAGCAGTGTGGCGAGCACGCCGTCGCGCTCAGTCCTTGCCGAGAAAATGCGCTGTGCCACGTATCCGCCACCACCGGGTTCTGCGCCTGGATACCAGGCCGCCCACCATTGAACAGAGAGGAAGACCGTGAGTGCCATGATCGGCATCCATGCGTGCGCTGCGATCCCGGTAGGCGTGAACGAGACTGGAAGAACCGAGAGAGCTGCGGCTTCGCTGCCGAAATGCTCGGCCAGCTTCACCTTCATGACGCTGATTCCGCCGGCAGCATTTACTGCGTAAATGGCAAGAATTATCACAGCGGACATCTTGATAACGAACTGAATGAGGTCGGTCCAGAGAACCGCCCACAAACCAGCTGCCACTGAATAGACGACTGTTATGACAAAGCAGATTCCGACTGCAAGGATTGGAGAGATGCCGAGCGAGATCGTGAGGATCTTGATCATCGCGCGAGTAACCCAGCCCAGGATGATCAGGTTGATGGGGATGGCGAGATAAAGAGCGCGGAATCCGCGCAGGAATTTGGCGGGGCGCCCAGAATATCGAATTTCTGCGAACTCGACATCGGTCATTACGTTGGCGCGACGCCAGAGTCGTGCGAAGAAGAACACGGTCAGCATTCCGCTCATCACCATGTTCCACCAGAGCCAGTTGCCGGCGACGCCATGTGCTACGACGAGACCCGTGACAACGAGCGGGGTGTCGGCGGCGAAGGTAGTTGCGACCATTGAAAATCCGGCCAGCCACCAGCTAACGTTTCGTCCTGAAAGGAAATACTCGGCCGTGCTTTCTCCTCCTTTCCTGGTGAAAAGGAGGCCCACCGCGGTAGAGAGGGCGAAATAGGCAGCGACGATGATCCAGTCGATGGTGGAAAGATTCATTGCGCCCTCGGCGGCTTAAAGAGTTTCGGAGATAAAGACGAGTCCTCTTTCTCCCAAATCGTTGTGCGGATAACATATCGCCGGGCCGTGGCAGAACCAACTTGTTTGAGCGG
>JACDDZ010000292.1 GCA_013816695.1 Gemmatimonadaceae bacterium | reverse complement strand
CCCTGAAGTGCCCCGTGTGGTGCCAGTTCTGCGTGTGCGCGAGTTCATCCATCGGTGCCGGCTCGGTAACACCCAGCGCGCGAACGTCGATGCTCACGCGCCCTTTCGCATCCACCGGCTTGTAGATATTTACGAAGCGCTCGCCGACGCGAATTTCATCTGGCTTGTACGACGTGCGCGCATGGACAAACTGCGAAAACGTTTCGTCTACTCCGGACATCAATACCAGAAACTCTGCGTCGTTCTCGATAAGATCATCGTGCGTCTTTTCCCAGAGCGGACTGTTCTCGTCGATCGGGTGCACGACCGTCCAGCTTAGCGGGAAGAAGACAACTTTCGTTCGCTCGAGTGAAAGCTGGTCGTATTTACGCGATGATCCTTCGATCCTGCTGTACAGAACCTTTGCTTCCAGTTCGATGAGCTGGTTCGCGCGCGCATTGGCGATGCGAAACATGTATGCACTTTTCCCATGATAGGGCGCAATGACTGAGTTTTCGCTGAACAGGATGTGCGCGATCGGCCGCGAAAAACGCGCGAAGAGCAGCCCTGTAATCAATCCAAGAGTCATGAGTCCGATCAGCGATTCCGCTGTCATCAGGATGTTCGACGCGAGCCCCAACGGATAAACGTTCCCATAGCCTATGGTTCCGAGTGTCTCGACACTGAAAAAGAATGCCTTGCCAAAGGCCCCGCCGAAATCGGTCGGCGGATTCCCGCCCATTGCACCCAATCCGCAGGCGAGGTAGCCCAAAGCGAAAGCAACGTTGACTGCGACATAGCTCCCCGTGACCCACACAAGAAACCGGGGCCACGAAATTGTGAGGAGGTAGTGATACGCGTGCAGTCCCGTGAGCCACGAGAGCCCCTCGCGGCGGGGGTTGAACGTCCCGTCCCGGTTGAGCAGCCGAAGTTCGTTCGCGCCGCCGACTACTGAACCGAGTCCGAGATCGCGGTTCGGGTCGGGTTGCTCCGATGTTTTTAAAAGCGGATCCGTCATGTCCCAAATGTGGCGGCACGCGGGGAGATGGGGAATCTCCCCCTGAGGCTGAGCTCGCGTAGACAACAAACATCTGCCGCGGTAGAGGACCTTCCGAAGATGAAGTCAACGACAAATAACTGCGGACAGGAGCGAAGGAGCGACGGACAGGATCTGAGAACTGCATTTTGGGGTATCTGCACGCCCGGAACCGGGTTCGTCGTACAATCTAAAAAACCTCAGATTCTGTCCGTCGCTCCGTCGCTCCTGTCTGCAGTCAAGGTTGGAGTTGACGCTACGCCTGCTGACCTGCTACATTATAAGGCTGCCATAGAATCGCTTAAGCGCTTCCATTCACGCATGTTCTTCTGCGCGAAAACGGCATACAAGTCACAGCGATCCAACTCCAGATCAGCGGGTGATGGCCCTTGCGCGGGGCGGCTCATAAGAGCGAGGAGCGCACGGACGGATACCACTACGTCCTTAAATACACAGTGGGAGTAATACGGCAGCACCAGGGTGGCGCTGTCCGAATTAACGCTAAGGAGTATCATGGCAAAAAAGGTCACTGGTTTCGTCAAGCTGCAGATCCCTGCAGGTAAAGCGAATCCGGCGCCCCCCGTTGGGACGGCCCTCGGCCCACAGGGAATCAACATCATGGCGTTCTGCAAAGAGTTTAACGCTCGGACGCAGGGCCAGGACACGATTCTCCCGGTCGAGATCACCATCTTCGCGGACAAATCCTTCACCTTCATCCTCAAGACGCCGCCTGCGGCCGTCCTGCTGAAGAAGGAAGCTGGAATTGAGAAGGGATCCGGACAGCCTAACCGCAACAAGGTTGGATCTGTAACAAAAGCACAGGTGCGCAAGATCGCCGAGCTGAAAATGCCCGACCTCAACTGCGATTCCGTGGAATCGGCTATGGCGATGATCGCCGGCGCCGCACGCTCCATGGGTCTCGAGGTCAGGGACTAATGCGCACAAACGGAAAGAAGTTCCGCGCTGCCGCTGAAAAGCGCGACATCGCGATGCAGTATGAGCCGCGCAAGGCGATCGAGCTCGTAAAGTCGAGCGCGTTCGCAAAGTTCGATGAGACTGTCGAAGTCGCAGTCCGTCTCGGCGTCGATCCGCGTCACGCCGACCAGGTTGTGCGCGGTACAGTCGTACTTCCGGCCGGTACTGGTAAGACGGTTCGCGTCCTCGTTATCGCAGCCGGTGAAAAGGCTCGCGAAGCAGAGGCAGCGGGCGCTGATTTCGTCGGCACCGAATTTCTTGCGAAGATCAAGGAAAACTGGCTCGACTTTGATGTCCTGATCGCAACGCCGGATCAGATGGGCCAGCTCGGTCAGCTCGGACGCATCCTCGGTCCCCGCGGACTCATGCCGAACCCGAAGGCAGGCACCGTGACATTTGACGTCGCGCGCGCAGTGAAGGAAGTGAAGGCTGGAAAGATCGAGTTCCGCGTCGACAAGAGCGGCAACGTCCACGCGGCAATCGGGAAGGTTTCATTCTCCGAGGACGCGCTTGAAACCAACTACACCGCCTTCATCGATCAGATCGTCCGCTCCAAGCCCACAGCTGCGAAGGGCGTGTACGTGCGTAACGTCACGATCTCGAGCACCATGGGACCTGGAATCAAGATCGACACAACTCCTTACCGGTAACCAATAATGAAAAGAGCCGACAAGGAGCAGATCGTCAGCGACCTGAGCGAAAAGCTCAAGGGCGCAACATCGCTTTATTACACCGACTTCACCGGTTTGAACGTGAAGCGCATGACTGATCTTCGCCGCCGCCTGAAAAAGGCCGGGGTGGAATACGTCGTGATCAAGAACACGTTGGCGCTTCGTGCGGTCAACGAAAGCGGACTGGTTGGGGAGAAGCTCAAGGGCCCCACAGGTCTCGTCGTTGGAAAGGATGCAGTAGCAGCCGCCAAGGTGCTGGCGGATTTCGCGAAGGAATTCGAGCAGAGGCC
>JACDDZ010000291.1 GCA_013816695.1 Gemmatimonadaceae bacterium | reverse complement strand
GGACCGTAGTTCAACTCCACAACGCGACGCATCGCCGGATCGCTGATCCCTGCGAGCAAAGCGTTCCTGTCTCCATAAGCTTCCTGCCAGAATGCATCGTCGAGCGCACGCGCCGCGTCCTTGAGCAGCGGCAGCATTCGGCGTTCGTTGGAAGTCAACGTGGTTGTATCGGCCTCAAGCCGTACAGTCTTGTACTTGGCAAGGTTTGCCTGCATCTCGGCGCTGGACCCGACTGTCTGTAGTGACGTGGTAGCGCACGCAGAGACCAGGACTGCGAGGACGGGAAGTCGAACAAAAGTTGAAGCGCGCATCAGTAATCCTTTGCTGTGATGGTTGTGGACCTAGAGTTTCTCGTATGTGAAACCGCGTTCCTGCACCAGTCCAAGTAGCATTGTGTGGGCTGGTACGAGCCTTACCCACGGGTTCAATCCGGCAACAAGATCCGCACGGACCTCCACCTGATTCTTCCCGGTCTTCTGGGCGAGCTCATCGGCGTTGCCGTTCAGGGCGTTGTTGCACTGCCAGAATATTGTACCCCGCGCCACCAGTATCTGGATGCTCGCTGTGGGCGGAGTGGAGGAGGAGCCGGTCGGCGCATCCACAAAGAAATTCCGCTCTGCCCACCTGCCCGTCGCCGGATCCTTGATGTGGAAATGCTCGCCGAGCGCATAGTCCTTCCAAAGACGGTCTGATGCATTCATTGCGAATGCGGACCCTGCAATGCCGACAATGGTGCTGAGATCGCCGTCTGCGAGGCCGTACACCGTGTTGTGTGCGTTCATGTAGTTACGTGGCACACGAAGCGGATTCCCACCGGCACTCAGGTCGCGTGACCCGAAGTCGAAAACCTGGCGATGCTTCCCCTTCAGCGGCTCGATCCAGGACAGATCCCACTTGCCATCCTTTTGCGGCCCCGGCTCCATCGCCTCTGCGCGCGCAACTCCATTGTCACTGAAGATCGCAAGCGCTGCGAGCGATCCGAGCGATGCAATGAACGAACGCCGCTGGTTGTGGTGTGCCACTCAAACTCCTTCGTTGTCAGTCAGTGATGCCTGCGGTGAGTTCCTGCTGAAAATGTTCAAAGAATTTTCCAACGTCATATCCGTCTACGAGCGCATGATGAACTTCGACGCCCACCGGCATCATCCAGCGGTCGCCGGTGGGGCCAACCTTTCCGTACACGATTCTCGGGAAGCAGTCATCCCTTCCATTGATGGGATTCGAGAATGCGGTGAATCGAATCCAGGGAAGGATTGAATGATAAATGGCGTCGTCGTCCTTCTCGGGAATCTCCAGTCCTGTCGACGTGCGTGCACGTTCGATTACCTCACGACCCTCATCATCGAATTGCCTGAAAGTGTCGCGGTGCTCGGTGCGCGCAAATGCGAAAGTGCTGTCAGGCCTGAGCACAGTAGTACTGAAGTGAACCAGGTCGTGCATCCAGACTTCATCACCGCGGACGCGAAGCCGGAGAGCTTCAACCGCATTGGCCGCGCGTGAGCCCAGATAAAGTGAAGCAAGTGTAAATGAAATGCGCCGATCCCGACGGCATTGATCCCACAATCTTGTTACATCAACTTCGGCGCACACATTGAAAAACGGGTGAGCCATCTGCTGATACAGCTTAAAGTGAGGCCTGCGTTTCCACGTCGCAAGATCGAGCTTATGCACCATGGGGAAATCTCGCATTTCGCGTCACCATTCGCGACTATAAAGCGTTCGGAGGTTGCCCGTGCCCGCGCCCATCGGTAGTAACCCATTATTTTTTACCTGATGGACCTTTCCGGAATCCATCACCTCACTGCGGTTTCCGCTGACATGAAAGGGAATTACAGCTTTTACACCCGCATCCTTGGTATGCGGCTGGTAAAGCGGAGCGTGAATCAGGATGATGTGCGCGCCTACCATCTCTTCTACGCGGATGCGATAGGCTCGCCTGGGACAGACCTGACCTTCTTCGACTGGAAAATGCCCCGCGAACAGAGGGGCGCGCACAGCGTCTGTCGAACTGCTCTCCGCGTGACCGGTTCGGCTTCGCTTGAATGGTGGAAGTTGAGATTCGCCGAGCTCGGCGTGCACGCCTCGGAAATCGAGGAGCGGGATGGTCGGCTCACTCTGGATTTCGAGGATCACGAAGGACAGCGGCTCGCATTGATTGACGATGGCGGTGCCGGCGATCCTCCGGTTGTGTGGGACGCAAGTCCGGTCCCGGCCGAATTTCAGATTCGGGGACTCGGCCCGATAATGCTGAGCGTGACCAGGCTCAAGCGAAGTGAGCCGATCTATACCCCCGCGATGAACCTTCGTCCCGTTCGTGAGTACGCGCATCCCGACAATTCCGCGCATACAATCCATGTTTACGAAATGGGGAAGGGAGGACCGCACGCAGAGCTACATGTCGCCGAGCAGCCCGACCTTCCTTCAGCCCGGCTCGGAGCCGGCGGAGTGCATCACGTCGCTTTCCGCACACCGAATGAAGACGAGTATCATGCATGGCACGACAGGTTGAACTTGTTAGGCATTCCCAATAGCGGTGAGGTCGACAGATTTTATTTCCAGAGCCTGTACTTCCGTGAGCCAAACGGAATTCTTTTCGAAATCGCCACCGACGGACCTGGCTTTACTGTGGACGAAGATCCCAAAACACTCGGCGAGGAAGTCGCGCTGCCGCCTTTCCTGGAACCGGATCGCCAGGCTATAGTCGCGAACCTCGAGCCAATCGATTAGGCCTTCGCAAAAAAGTCCTGCGCACGGGAGCTACCCTCATGCTTTTGCACGTAAGATCCAGTCGCCATAAGGTCCCAGGCACAATCGTCCTGGATGTACCTCTCCAGGATCTCATCCAGTTTTGCGCGGGATACGGCGTCGAGAACCGGAACGAGAAGCTCCACCCGGCGCCGGAGATTCCGCGGCCGCATGTCAGACGAGCCGATGAAGTATTCGGGCGAGCCGC
>JACDDZ010000290.1 GCA_013816695.1 Gemmatimonadaceae bacterium | reverse complement strand
CTCTCCGGCGACTGACGACGAAGAACACTTGAGGTCCTGGTTTAGAGACCAGGTTCTGCACCCGCACGAGTCCCAGCATACGCTCAAGGAAATGGCTCAGTTGATCTCCGAAGAAGGTGCCACCGTCGTTTCAACGTCCATCAATCGCTTCCAGCCGATTGAGGACATGAACGAGCTTTTTATACTCGAACAGGAGATGGAGCGCGCCGGTGAAGAAGCCCTTCGTAAGAAGCGGTACTTTCCCGGCTTTTTCACCTTCCTGGTAGAGAAACGATGAAAGTGGCCCGCGCGGGCGACAAGTACATCCTCGGCATCTCGGCGTATTACCATGACAGCGCTGCATGCCTTGTGTTGGGCGAAGACATTATTGCAGCCGCGCACGAAGAGCGTTTTTCAAGGATCAAGGGGGACTCGAGCTTCCCGACCAAATCCGCCGAGTATTGTCTTACCGCGGCAGGTATTGCCGCCCATGATCTCAGCGCAGTTGTCTTTTACGACCAGCCCCTCATAAAAGCCAATCGTCTCCTCTCGACTTTTCTCGCAATCGCGCCGAGCGGATACCAGCAGTTCCGTCTCGCTTTGCCAGTCTGGGCAAAGGAAAGGTCTTTTCTCAAGCGGGATATTCGTGAGGCCCTCGATTATTCCGGCAAATTATTGTTCGTCCGCCATCACGAGTCGCATGCCGCAAGCGCGTTCTTCCCTTCTCCGTTCGACGAAGCAGCAATTCTCACGATCGATGGCGTCGGCGAATGGGCTACTTCGTCGATCGGATTCGGACAAGGATCCAACCTCGACATGCTGCGCGAAATGCGTTGGCCGAACTCTTTGGGGCTGCTGTATTCTGCCTTCACTTTCTACACCGGCTTCAAAGTCAACTCCGGTGAATACAAGGTCATGGGCCTCGCTCCCTACGGACGCCCGATCTATGTCGACCTTATCCTGAAACATCTCGTTGATCTGAAAGACGACGGCTCATTCATTCTGGACCAGCGTTACTTCAACTATCTCGGCGGGCTGACTATGACGAGCCCCGCCTTCGACGAACTGTTTGGAGGTCCACCGCGCGTTCCTGAATCCGCTCTAACGCAAAAGGAAATGGACCTTGCCAGGTCTGTGCAGGAAGTCTGCGAGCAGATAATGCTTCGGATGGCGCGCACGGCTCACGACATAACGGGCTCTGAAAACCTGTGCATGGCCGGCGGAGTCGCGCTGAACTGCGTCGGCAACGGACGAATACTCCGTGAAGGTCCCTTCAAACGAATTTGGATTCAGCCGGCCGCGGGGGATGCAGGCGGCGCGCTCGGCGCAGCGATGCTTGTCTCGCACCGGGAGCTACAGTCGCCACGAAAGTCGACGTTACGCGACCGGATGAAGGGGGCCTATCTTGGGCCGAGCCAAAGCGACGATGAGATCGAGTCTTACCTGCGATCCATTGGTGCAAGTTACGAAAAGCTCGACCGGGCGAGTTTACTTTCGCGTGTAGCTGGATTGCTCGCGAATGAGAAAATTGTGGGTTGGCACAATGGGCGGATGGAATTTGGCCCGCGGTCGCTAGGCGCTCGGAGCATTCTCGGAGATCCCAGGAGCCCGCAAATGCAATCCCAGATGAACCTCAAGATAAAATTTCGCGAAGGGTTCCGGCCATTCGCGCCGAGCGTCATCAAGGAACGTGCAGCCGAATACTTTGAACTCGATGTGGAGTCACCGTACATGCTACTCGTGGCTCCTGTGCAGCAGGCCCGGCGTATTGCGCAGGATTCCAATGCGCCAGTCCGGTGGGGTATCGACCTGCTGAATGTTCCCCGCTCGGACATTCCCGCGGTCACGCACATCGATTATTCAGCCAGAGTTCAAACGGTGGACCGGTTGGACAATCCTGACTACTACGATTTACTGAAGGAATTCGAAAAGCTCACCGGCTGCCCCGTGCTCGTGAATACTTCGTTCAACGTGCGAGGCGAGCCAATCGTCTGTACTCCGGCGGATAGTTATCAGTGCTTTATGCGCACCCACATCGACCATCTAGTTCTGGGCCCTTTCCTGCTGGATAAAGCCTCACAGCCCGCGAGACCGGACGATACCGACTGGCAAGCCGAATTCAAGCTGGACTAACGAAACTCAATGACTGAAATATTTCTTCGCCTGCTTTATTTTGGCGTGCTCACTCCAGTGGCCATGGTGATGCGTCTTTTCGGATTCGACCCCCTCAAGCAGCGAGAGAGCCGGTCATCGAGCTGGGAAAAGCTGGACGGTCGCTAGAAAGAACAGAGCACGGGATTCAGTACGAAAGCCGGGTGCGTAAATACTCCGCGATCATTTTCAGATCGCCGAACGTCCTCTCCACGGGATGATCGAACACCAGGCCGCTATCGCGCGCAATGAAGTCGACGCCCGCCTCTGCGGCAGCCTTCTGATCGCCCGATGAGTCACCGATAAGAACAACGGATTCCGGCGGTGTTTTCTCTATGTGCATGGCGTCCAGGATCGCCTTTGGTTTAGTCCACGGAGGACAGCCGTACGCTTTGCGGAAAAAACGTGTCAACCCGCGAGCTTCGAGGATCTGATCGAGATCCGCTTGCGGAGTGACTGAAGCGAGATAAAGCGGAATATTCTCACTGAATTCCGTCAGGAAAGCCTCCGCTCCCGGAACAAACGGAACACGGGCGACGGCGTCGCGAGTGCTGACGGAGAACTCCGACGCAAGCTCGTTTTGCAAAGTTGCATCGTTCGGCCTCCCGAGAAGCGAGCAAAGGTGCTCGAACTTCGCGAACCGCGACGCAGACACGTTTTCATGATGGAAGCGCATCATTACGTCGAAGTATTCGGGGTACCGCGAGAAAACCCGGCTGAACGCGTCTGTCTTTACGGAGTTGGATTCTACGACTACCCCGTCAAAATCCAGGATGACGAGCGAATAAGCGCGTGCCTTATCCTGCAGTGGCCGCCCTTAACGCACGCG
>JACDDZ010000289.1 GCA_013816695.1 Gemmatimonadaceae bacterium | reverse complement strand
CCATGGCAGAACAGCTTCATGGTTGCGCCAACTACGTCGTAGCCCTGCTCGACCAGCATCGCTGCAGCGACAGACGAATCCACTCCGCCGGACATTGCAACCAGTACGCGCTCCTTCTGCATGTCTATGCGCTCGCCATCGACCGCGCGCGCGCAACGAGCGAAGGAAAAAGCTCGACGACTCTGTCAATGCAGTCAGGGGTAGTCATGGAACCGAGGCTCATGCGAATCGCGGCATTCGCGAGATCAGGCTTGACCCCAATGGCCGAGAGCACGTGCGACGCCCCGACGCTTCCGCTCTGACAAGCAGATCCACCCGATGCGGCAACACCTTTCAGGTCCAGTGCCATCAATAGGGACTCGCTGTCGGTGCCAGGTACGGAAATGTTGAGGATGTGCGGTGCGCGTTTGGCGGCGCGGCCGTGAATTACAGCATCAGGAACCCGGGCGAGCAGGGAAGCCTCAAGCCTGTCGCGCATCTCGCACAACCTCGCGCACACGCTCTCGCGTTCAGCAACTGCAAGCTCCGCCGCACGTGCGAGCCCAACGGCGGCCGCAACATTCTCGGTTCCAGGTCGACGCCCGCGATCCTGCGTTCCACCATGCAGCAGCGGCTCGATCGCTGTTCCACGACGAATGTAGAGGGCGCCAAATCCCTTTGGCGCGCCGAACTTGTGACCTGAAATGGAGAGCAGGTCGAACATCTGCGTGGACGCATCAATCTCGACCTTGCCGAACGCCTGTACTGCATCGGTGTGCATTACAACACCGCGCTCTCTTGCCTTTGCCGCCATACCGGGTATCGACTGTATCACACCGATCTCGTTGTTGACCCAAATGATCGAAGCGACGGCTACATCATCGGTAACCAATGCATCGAAGGACGCGTCGACCACGGATCCGTTGGAATCGACTTCGAGCATCCTCTCTTCGGCGCCTTCCCGGGCCGCCTGATGCACGGCACCCAGGATTGCCTTGTGTTCGATGGGCGTAGATACGACTGCATTGCGCCCCTTCGCCCGCACACATCTCCACACACCCAGCACCGCAAAATTGTCGGCCTCGGTCCCGCCGGAAGTGAAGCAAACTTCGTCGGCACGGGCTCCAAGACACTTCGCTACCCGCTCGCGTGCCTCATCGAGCGCAACGCGCGCCTCGCGCCCCCACCGATGGGTGCTCGATGGGTTCCCAAAGCGAGGGCCGTAGAACGGCTGCATCGCTTCGAGCACCTCTGGCCGAACGGGGGTGGTGGCTGCGTGATCAAGATAGATCGGGGGCTGCGTCATTAGGTGAAACTTACGGCATGGGCGGCCAAATCAAAGCGAGCGTTGGTTTCGCACCCGCCTAAGCTACGTAACACTACGTATTCAGCGCGGGCGGGCTCTCCCGTATCCTCGAATGTCCAGATCCGATCAACACTCATCGAGGAGCCAGTATGCCAGTTTTTCGCTATTCGGCGGTCGTAGCCGTCCTCTTGTTCAAAACCTTTGTGGCCAGTTCGGTCGACGCGCAGGTGCAGTCCGGCCGTCCAACTATTACCGTCACCGATTTCGATTTCGGAACTGTCGCTTCCCAGATTGCCGGAGATAAGGGCACCCGCAAACGGCTCGAAAAGATGGGCGTCCGCGACCATCAGGGTTTTGCGGCTCAGCTTGGGGTGGGTGCCGCCGATCTGATCGTCGAACGTTTGATTGAGACTGGTGCATTTCGCGTGTTGGAGCGCAAGCAGCTCGCTGCGATTACCCAGGAACAAAACATTTCGGCTGATTCGCAAGGGATCGCGACGCCCAGCTCCACGGGGAATGCCGCGTCTCTTACTCGCGCGCGATATATCGTAACCGGCTCTGTCACCCGACTCGGGTTCGAGACCAAACATCTCGGCGGACTGATAGGGAGAGTGGCCGGTCCTGCCTTTCTATATGGCCTGGGTGCGACGAAGCAACTCACAGAAGTTCATCTTACTGCGCGTGTCGTTGATACGCAGACGGGGGAGATTGTCGCCAGCTTTACCGGTGAAGGACTGTCTGATAAAGGTTGGGGAATAACAGTCTTTGGAATGGGCGGGTGGGGCTTTGGCGGGGGGAAAGCAGGTTCCTCAGGCGTTCAGGAAACGGCGATTGGAGAGGCCACGTCCATTGCGGCCCGTAACATTGTGGAGCGGATCAACCAGACCACAATCGCGGGACGGTAGTCTCAGGTTTTTCCGTAGAACTTCGACCTGACCGCCCAAAGCTTCGGGAAGAACCGCTGCGATATGGTCTTCTGCAGGTATTTCGACCCGAGAGTGCCACCTGTCCCGGTTGTGTCCGGCCCGATGATTCGCTCCACAAGCTGTACGTGAAGGAAGCGCCACATTGCGAAACCCTGTTCGTACTCCAGCAAACCTTCCGCTAGCATTTGCAGAGGCCGCTGATTCGGCTCCGTATACACCTGCTCGAGCGTCACACCCTGCTCAGTCAGCAGCTCGTCGTACAACGCCTGGAGCGTGGGACGTCCGAGTGCCGCTTCGATCTGAGGGTGCACGTCCCCGTGCTCGCGGAGGACGCTTATGAAATGACTGTCCCGCATTCCCGAAGCTGCCTCGATTGCGCGGAACTGTATGCTCTGCGACCCGCTCGAAGTTCCCAGATAAGCGCGAAACTGCGCGAAACGCTGTGGCGGCAAAGTCTCCAGTGCATTGAGCTGCGAGGTTACAATCCGCACCAACGCGTTGACCCGCTTCACCGTCTCCACGGCCCCGAGCGTGTCATAGTCCACGAAACGCTGCACGAGAATGGAAAGCTCATGAAGTATGAGCTTGAACCAGAGCTCGCTGGCCTGGTGCACAACTATGAAAAGCAACTCGTCGGGATGTTCCGGCGAAGACTGGAGAGTTTGCAGAGACAGCAGTTCGTCCAGACGCAGATAGGAAGCGTAGTTGATCTCTTTCTTGTCGCTCATCAGAACGACGATACCTCGAGTAACATCA
>JACDDZ010000288.1 GCA_013816695.1 Gemmatimonadaceae bacterium | reverse complement strand
ATGTGAGATCAAAGAATCCACGGGCATAATCGAAACTTCCTGCCGCGGCTTCTGCGTTGATGTCACCAAACACCCTCAGCCCGCGAGGATCAAGACCGCGCGAGATGTGCTTCACCGCCGCGCCTCCCGCAATGTTGCCCTTTTTCGCAATTATGTTCGGCGCGAAGTCCTTACCGTTGGCGGAAAACTGGGTGTTCACCGGCGCTTCCCACTGGTGCTCGGCGAAGAGCCGCCAGGTTGCAGACGTTGAATCTCTTGTTCCCGTAAACTCGACACCGGTGGTGCGGTAATAGAAACCTTCGTCGCGCCCGAAGAGGAGCGCCGACAATGAATTTCCAAGGGCAAAGGGGCTACCCCAATCGTTTGACGCTTCGAGCCGCTTGTACGCGCTGAGCGAATAGGTTCGCCGCATGTCTGACCGAGCGAGCGAGAGCTCGAAGTTAGGCGACAGGTCGGCCGTGCCAATCCGGAACAATCCTCGTCCGGAATATCCGGCACCGAAGTTTTGGGTTACATCGACTCCCGACGAAAGTCCCTCGACGCGATTGTAACGCGTCAGGTAAAGCCCATACCCGATTTTTGGCGGCTGCGGAATGAAACCTGGCTGGGCCGTCATTCCGAGCGCTTCCTCGATAAGCGCATCACGATCGGCGCTTCCGAAGACTGCCTCATTCTCATCGTAGATGGATTTCGGAAGCTCAGGAGAATGAGCAAGCGCGACGGAATCGCAAGGAACAACCATGCGGACGGCAACCGCACCTTCGCTGCGCGAGACAGTGCGGATGCGATTTCCGTTTGCAGCACATTCGTTCTTGCGCGCTGTGCGGCGGCGCATGACTGACGCGGAGTCCTGCGCAGTGTCGGCCGCGGCAAATGCAGGTACTACGACATTGGCTCCGTTCACGCTGGCGTATGTAAATATTTGTTCCATCTTGAATGGCACGCGCATGAAACTCACCTGGGCATCGCCTTCCATACCCTGCGCCCTGGGCAGCCAGAATTTTCCCTCGTGCAGTCCATATTCCACTGTCATGGCCGTCACCTGCGCTTTCATCGGCATGATCAGCGGCTTGATCAAACGCGGAACATCGTCGTCCGGATCTTCTTCGCCGTCCAGTTTTGCTTCTTCCTTCGCTACCGCCCATATGTCAATGCTCGCGGCCATTCGATATACAGCCCGCACAAGCTGCGCTGTCGAAACATCAAACCAGAGTGAGCCGACCGCGAGATTCCACTTGGGCTCGCGGGCGCGGATTTTCAGCTCGCGAAGTTGAATCGTTCTCCCGCCCGGCATCCTGAAACTGATCGAATCGCCAGCCTCATAGGTGTAGTAGGCCTCTGCACCATTGGCGAGCGGATGGACCAGCTCCATGTCTTCGATGTTCGCCTTCGCCATCGACGAACCAATCCAGAGCGTTTCCTTGCCCGGGAAATACGGGATCGCCCCATCGCTTCCGAGGTCGGCGTTTGACTCACCACTCACACCGACCATTAACGGGAACGCGGTCCGCAGTCCTTTTACTTCGACCTGTGCGCCGATGTTTCTATTCCACGTCACGTGCGAAGCACGCTCAGTACGCATGAGAAGCCTTTCACGACCAATCCGCTTGAAGCCGAGCCCGACGGACATGCGTTCGTACGCAGTTGCGTCATAGCTCTGAATCGAGGAATCCTGGCGCATGCGAGCCGCGCGTGCGTCCAGGAAAAGGCGGCGCGCTCGCTCGTCCTTGAATGCCGTGGCCAGGACCTGCGGAGTTACCGGAAGAACTCGTTCCCGCTTTCTGGTAGTGCGGGCCGAATCCTTGACTACCCTGACTCGCCTTACCGAATCGCGGCGCGATGCCCGGACAGCGGCGAGAGAGTCGGCGCGAGCTTCGCGCTTTGCCTTGTCTACGCTGTCCGGTTTGTTGCCCACACCAATGCTTATGCTAGTCTGGGCAAAAATTGCAACCGCAATGAGATTTAGCATTTATGCCTAGCGACGGGTTGGAATCGGAACTGAAACACCTACCTGCCACATTACAACGTCGGTCTTTGTATTGCGCGGATTCAGGGTGATGGTACCGTCGGAGTTGTCGGTTATGTCACCTTCGCGCAGGTACTTCGCAGTTCCACCAAAGTGATATCGTGCACCGATGTTCAGCGAGGCCGCGGTAGCTGTCTTCCCGAGCGGGATGAGCACTCCTCCGCCGAATATGTAGGCGTGGGTGAAGTCATCCGAGTTGGTGGTGCTTGCATAGTCCCCCGACTCATCGGATCCACTGAGGGCGCTTTGGGTGACAAAACCCTGCAGGCCGATCGCAGCGTTTGCATATGGCCTGACGGGACCCTTGGTCAAAAGCTGCATCTGGCCGCCGAGGGCGCCCCAAAAAACGTCATTCGAAGTTGTTATGTCGAGCAGAACACGACCGGTGTAGGGAGTGAATGGAACCCGCTTGGTTTCACTTCCGTATTGCATTCCACCGAGATCAGCGCGCAGACTGAAGACACCAGCACGATCGAGCTTATAGAGGAAGACCACGTTCGCTCCGAACCCCTGGTCTACATTAGACCCAAACTCACCCTTTGGCTGCGCTACGAGCAGGTCACCTGCGACCGTGAAGCGAGTTGGGAAGAGCGGCCCTCGAGGGCGCGACTGGGCGTTGCTTTCCACTGCACCAATAAATAGAAGTCCTGCGACGAGCGATAAACGTGTAAGTGCTCGCATAAAAATCTCCTTGGAAGGTTACGCTTCGCGAGCTTGGCATAGGTGGTGCCCGCCCCGCTCAATTTTCCATATCGTTATACGGCAACGTGTTAGTTTAGTTTCAGGCATGCATGGTTGCTTCATTTTTCTCACAGTTCGCACAGAGTTTGTCCACTCCCGATGACATCTGAGTCCGCGCTTATAGTCCGTGGCTTGCGGAAATCCTATGGATCCGTTGTGGCGGTCGACGGTCTCGATCTCGAAGTGCGAGCCGGCGAATGCTTTGGACTGCT
>JACDDZ010000287.1 GCA_013816695.1 Gemmatimonadaceae bacterium | reverse complement strand
CGCTTTGAGGATCCCGAGTTCCAGGTCGGGGACATTTATGAAAAGGCGGTCGACTTCCAGGAATTCGGACGAACCGCAGTCCAGGCCGCAAAGCAGCGCATTATCCAGCGTGTGCGTGAAGGTGAGCGCAGCAAGATCAGGGACGAGTTCTCGAGCCGGGTCGGTGATCTGCTCTCCGGAGAAGTCCAGCAGATCGAGCGCGGCAAGCTCGTCGTCATGCTCAACAAGTTCCGTGAAGCTGAGGCGATTATTCCATATCGCGAGCAGAACCATCGCGAGCATTTTCACCAGGGAGATCCGCTTCGCGCAGTCCTCAAGAAAGTCGAGGAAACCCCCAAGGGTCCGCGACTTGTACTTAGCAGGGCCGATTCACTCTTCGTTCGCGCACTCTTCAAGCTCGAGGTTCCCGAGATCCAGCAGGGAATGGTCGAGATAAGGGCGAGCGCACGTGAAGTTGGCAGCCGCACCAAGATCGCAGTTTTCTCACGCGATGATTCCGTCGATCCTGTAGGAGCGTGCGTTGGCCTCAAGGGCTCGCGTGTGCAGGCGGTCGTCAACGAGCTCGGTGGAGAGCGTATCGACATCGTGCCCTGGTCGGCCGATCCGGAAAGATTTGCGAAGCTCGCACTCGCACCGGCACGCGTAGCCCGTGTGTTCAGCGATTCCGCAACAAAGACGATCCAGGCAATTGTCGATGAAGACCAGCTTTCACTCGCCATTGGACGCAACGGCCAGAACGTTCGCCTTGCATCCGAGCTTACCGAGTGGAAGATCGAACTGTACTCGAGCCGTGAATGGATGGAGCGTGGCAGCGACACGCCAATCTTCCAGCCGCTTCCGGGTGAGGAAGGAACAGAAGACAACGTGAACCCGCGCCTTTCAGCAATTGAAGGCATGGGACCGGCAACCGTCGCTGTCCTCGAGGAGGCGGGCTACCGCACACTCGACGACATCATGGATCTCGAGCGCGAGGATTTCCTCCGTCTTGCCGGCATCGCGCCCGAGGAAGCAGATCGCCTGATGTCCATCATCAACGAGCTGACGACCGACGAAGCAGATGAAATCGTAAGTGTTGGTGCAGAGCCCGAAGATGCTGCTCCTGCTGAAGAAGCAGAGGCGGAATCGGAGGAGCAGAAGTAAGGAGATGACGCCCGAAGCCGCGCAAAAGATCGTGAAGCTGCTTGGACTGGGCGCGCGTGGAAGGCTGGTTGTAGTTGGTGCAGAGCAGGTCAGGGCAGCTGCAAAAAAAGGAAAGCTTTCGCTCGCAGTTGTTGCAAGCGATGCATCAGAGAACAGCAGGGATAAAGTTCTTAGTGTGCTGAAAGCAAAGAACATCAGGGCAATCGAAGGCATCAGCGCCGCACAACTTGGTGCCGCTTTCGGAAGAGAATCAACAGCAGCAGTAGGAGTGCTCGATGCGGATTTGGCCAGGGGTATTCAAAAGGCCGCGCACGAAAGCACTGCCGGCAAAATTGTTTGAACAGATTCAGAATTTGAGAGGGAGGGGATGTGTCGCTCTAAGCAGGCGTCACAAGCCAGCGAGGAGACCGTCGCAGTAGCGAGAGAAGCATCTGGAAGATGCTGAACGAGCAGACGGGGTCCGTAGACTGGCTCTGTGCTAGCCTGCGTGAGCGACACATCGCCGACCAATGCAAACGGAAGCAAAAGTCAAAGCAGCTTTTGGAGGTAGTACTTGAGCAAGTTGCGCGTTCACGACATGGCAGGGGAATTCGGAATTTCCAGTGACGAGGTGATGAACCTCCTTCGTCAGATGGATGTTCCTGTCCGTAATCACCTGTCCACACTTACTGACGACCAGATTGCGCGAGTCCGCGCCCGCTGGGAGAAGGAAAAACGCGCACGCGCATCGGCACCTGCCCCGGCAGCGACACGCCGTCGTCGCGGTGCAGCGGCGCCCGAAGCAGCGGCTCCCGAACCCGCGCCTGCAGCTGAAGCAGGAGTTCGCCGGCGACGCAAGCCAGCGGAAGCTCCACCGGCTCCCGAGCCCGTAGCCGAAGCGCCGATAGTCGAAGAGCCCGTCGCACCGCCGTCACCGCGTCGCACCCGTGCCGCAGCGCCGCCGGAAGTGCCGCTCGCACCGCCGGCACCTGAACCGCCGCCGGCCGCACCACCAGCCCCCACCCCTGCACCTCAGCGCGCAGCAGCGCCAACGCCGCCGCCCGCACACCTGCAGACATCTTCACATGGCGCACAGCCGCCTGAGCGCGCTCGTCCGCGTCCCGTGGTTCCCGGTGCACCTCGCCCTCGTCCAGTCGCGACTGGAGCTCCGTATGCTCCGCCGCGCCCTGTTGCCAGTGCAGCACCCGGCGCCAACGCTTCCCCCCGCCGCGACGAACGCAGTGGTGGCGGCGGTGGTGGCGGTGGTGGCGCACAGACAGGCGGACGCCGCGAAGATCCGCGTAGAGGCAAGAAGGGAAAGCGCGGGTCTGTGGATCAGGAAGCAGTATCTGCAAGCATTTCAAAAACAATGACCGCCATCCGCGGCGCCCCCGGGCGCCGCGGAGGACCGCGTCGTTCAGAAGACAATCGTGAAGAGGCGGCAGCGATCCGCGCTGCTGAAGTCGAGCGCGAAAAGAAGCTGGTTCGCGTAAACGAATTCATCACTGTCAGTGAGCTGGCGGAAATCCTCAAGGTTCCCGCAACCCAGATCGTTGGATTCGCCTTCAAGAATCTCGGCTTGATGATCACCATCAACCAGCGAATGGACTTCGACCAGATCGAACTCATCGCAAGCGAGTTCGGTTTCCAGGCCGAACGCGAAGAGGAGTATGCGGCAGATCAGGGTGAAGCACAGGCCCCCGATGACGTCGCCACACTCGAGTCACGTCCCCCGGTTGTCACCATCATGGGTCACGTCGACCACGGCAAGACCTCGCTGCTCGACTACATCCGAAAGGCCAACGTTGTCGCTGGTGAGTCGGGTGGAATCACCCAGCACATCGGCGCATACCACGTAACGCTCC
>JACDDZ010000286.1 GCA_013816695.1 Gemmatimonadaceae bacterium | reverse complement strand
CACAGGATCGCTTCCCCGACGCAAATTCTCTTGGCACCGCACTGTCGACCGGGGACATTCCAACGCTCATCACGCGCGCGCAGCCGGCACCGCCGCCTCCGCGCAGAAACAGCTCGATGGGATCCAGCAGCAGGTATGCGGGCGGAATGCCATCCCTTCGCACCAATCAGGCTATGCAGGCCCCGATGGGGCAGATGGCGACACGGTATTCGTCGGGCTCACGCGCAGCAGCTCCAACGAACGACGACTACGCGCGATGGAATGCGCCCGAAGTCCTGAAATTCAGAAAGCGCCTTGCGCCATATATCGCCGTGAACGCAGTGCTCATCCCCGCCGGAATTTTTGGGAACAACGGATTTTTCTTCGCGACCATCTGGTGGACTGTCGCCATGGCCGTTCAGTACTCCAAGCTTTGGCAGGCGGGCTATGACTGGAAGGATGTGTTCCGCCAGCCACGCGACAGGTTGTTCGTTGATGTAGCCGCCGAAACAATCGACGATGCACGCGCTCTTTTTGATGAGAAAAAACGGGAGCAGGTTCGCGCGCGCGCGCGCCGGCGCACCGGAACCGGCGGACTCTTTAGCCCGATTCCCGCCGGACTGCCCATGCTCCCAATGGGAGCGAGGGCCGGAAGCCGCGATGCCCGCAACACTCCGCCGAATAACGGTCTCGATTATGTGTCGGCCAATTCGCGCTACGCGGGGACCGTGCAGCAGGCGGCTTCTGACCGTGACGAAATCCAGCGCCATCTCTCGCAGCTCGGTGAAGGTGAACGCTCAAACGTGCCTGATGTCTCTCAGGCTGCGGATGCGCTGTTCCAGAAAATTCGTCAGCTTGCCTCGCGTCTTGATGAAATCGACAACAGTGGAGAGCAGCCCTCTGAAGCGGAACTCGAGAGGGAGATCACAAAGCTCGAGGATGAGGCCAACCCCCTCGACTTCAATGCCAGCGAGTCACGAGTCCGCCGCCTCGCACAACTCAAGCGCCAGCGCCGGATTGTCATAGACTTGAACCGGAAACGCGAGGAAGCCGCAGGAAAACTAGAGAACTGTAGAATGCTTCTTCGCAGCATGAAGCTGGAGCTGCTCCGCTACCGTTCGGCGGGACTCGGCGGGCCTGCAACCGGCCTCACGATGGTTACCCAGCAGGTTCAGTCCGTGGTGCGTGATCTCGGCTACCTCTCCGACGCAGCCGCTGAAGTCAGAGCGCTTTAGCCGCTCGCGCCAGGCTCACGAAATGCGTCGGATAATTTCGATCGCGACTGCGGTCTCTGTGCTTGCCACTGCGTGCGGCGACACGAAGCCGGAATCAAAGGTCAAAGCTCAGCGATCTGAACTCACGGCGCATGTCGATTCGCCCAGGCGTGACTCCATTCAGCGCGCATCGATCAAACGTGTCCCCACTCCGGACACGCTCCGTGGGCTCTATGTGAATCGCTGGGCGGCGCTCGGCGAGAAGATGAGACAGCTCATCGAAATTGCGAACAATACGGAAGTGAATGCCCTGGTGATCGACGTAAAGGATGATCGCGGATTTACGCTGTACCCGTCGCGAGTTCCACTTGCGAAGGAAATAGGCGCGGACACAAATCGCGCGATGGCTCCAAAGAAAATCAGGGCAATTCTCGACACCATGCAGGCGCACGGGATTTATCCGATCGCGCGAATTGTCGTTGCAAAAGATCCGCTACTTGCTGGCAAGCACCTGGAGTGGGCCATCAAGAGAAAAAGCGATCTCCATCCGTGGATGGACAAGAATGGAAACCCGTGGCTCGATCCGCACAATAAGGAAATCTGGAAGTACGCGGCAGATCTCGCGCTTGAAGCGCACGATCTCGGATTCAGCGAAGTTCAGTTCGACTATGTTCGCTTCCCCGATGAAAAGCGCCTCGTCGCCGAGACTGTTTACCCGCTCGCGCTGGGTCGGGTTCGCGCCCAGGTAATTCGCGATCAGCTAGCCTATGTCCGGTCGATGCTGAAACCATCAGGCATGCGCGTTACCGCTGACGTCTTCGGGCTTACTGCGACCGACACGACTGACATGGGAATCGGGCAGCGGTGGGAAATGTTTGCGGACCAGGTTGATGTTGTGCTGCCGATGATCTATCCGTCTCATTTCGCCCCCGGCACTTTCAAACTGTCAAACCCCAATGCCAGTCCGCATGCCACAATCGACCATTCGCTGAAGGACATCCTCAGGCGAAATGCAGGCATCAAAGGCGCCGCAAAGGTGATCCCGTGGTATCAGGACTTCACGCTCGGCCCGCCGCACTATTATGCCGAACAGATTCGCGCGCAGATGAAAGCCGGATACGAAAACGGCTTCCATAGCTGGATTCTCTGGAATCCTGGAAGCCGTTATACAATGAGTGCCTTGGAGCCCAGGAGCAGTCGCTAGTTACGACGCATCTCCTGCATTCGCTTCTGCAATTCCTCGATATTGGCATCGAAGGTCTTCTGCTGTTCGGCTGTGAGAACTTTGCGCACTTCTGCGAACTGCTTCTTTCTCAGCTCATTACGCTTCGCGCGGGTTGCTGAATCCGGCGGTGGGCCGCCACGCTGCATCGGACCAAGTGCCCGCATCTCTTCCATTGCCGCACCGTTGATCTTCTCGATCTGCGCCTGCTGCTCGGCAGAAAGCGTGATGTCCTTCATTAGCATCTGTTGCTGCATTCCGCCGCTGCGACGCGGTGCGCCTTCCTGACCCTGTCCACCCGGGACCTGTGCCGAAGCCGCTGCCGGAATTACTGCAGCAACTGCGAGTGCAATCATCGCATTGCGAATGAAACTCATGCTTGTCTCCTGAATTTTTTGCCCGCCACACCGGTAAGGCATACCATTATAGAACGTTCAGATCAGCGAAAATGTTGTTTATTTCGTAAGTCGTTGGCAGGCAGCAACTTACGCTTGCCCGCTAGCGGGACAGCGATTTCTTGCTAATCTTACCCGCTTGACCGTACCCAGCTCAGCCTCCGAAGTCGTCCAGGG
>JACDDZ010000017.1 GCA_013816695.1 Gemmatimonadaceae bacterium | reverse complement strand
CGCCGGCAAGGAGAAGACCATTCTTTCTCATCCCCGCGTCAAGGTGACAGCTCGAGCAGCGCAGGTTGCTCCCGACATTTTCGGGGAGACTGTCTCTTGTAGCGACCAGGATCGCTTTTCCGCGCGCGATCGACTTCCCCATGGGTCCCGCGAGTACAGCGCTGTCGGAAAGCGGTATCGCCGTTCCTCCGTTCGCAGGCTTGCCGGCTGACCTGGATTCGGGCGACGAATCGCAAGCGACAAGAAAGATCAGCGCACCAGAAATCAGGCTCCTCATCGCGAGCGGCCCGCCTTCCCAATAAGCACCTGGCGCACTTTCTCGAGGAACATCTCCCGGTGGAAGGGCTTCTCCAAAAACGCCTCGGCTTCGCTGAACATTTCGGCGTTGGTGGATGCGGCTTCGGTGAAGCCCGACATGAAGATCACCGGAAGGTCGGCGCGCAGTCGCCTGCAGGTTTCCGCCAGCTCCAGGCCGCCGACTTCCGGCATGACAAGGTCGGTGATGAGCAGGTCGATTTCACGATTGTTGGAATCCCATATCTCGATCGCTTCGCGGCCGTCGACTGCGGCAAGAACAGAGTACCCCTGTTCGCGCAACATTCGTTCGACTGCATCGCGCACGGCCCGCTCATCCTCAGCGACCAGGATCGTCGCCGAAAAGCTGCCGGGTTCCAGGTCTCCCGATATCTTTTGTTCCGGCTCGACACTTCCATGCGCACGCGGGAGGAGAATCCGGAATGAAGTTCCTTTCCCGCGCTCGGTCTCGACATTGATGTATCCGCCGGTCTGCTTGACGATTCCGTAGACCGTGGCAAGGCCAAGCCCCGTGCCCTTTCCCAGTCCCTTGGTGGTAAAGAAGGGCTCGAATATCTTGCGCTCGGTCGTACGGTCCATCCCGGTTCCGGAGTCTGTTACAGTCAGCGCAACATAGTCTCCCGCGTTAATCAGGAATTCGCCGTCATTCAGCGTCCTCGCAAGGCCAATTGACTCGTTGTTTGTGGTGAAGGTAAGCAGACCACCGTCCGGCATCGCGTCCCGCGCATTGAGCGCCAGGTTGAGGATCACCTGCTCCATCTGACCATGGTCTGCCTTCACGACCCACAAGTCCTTCTGCGCACTGATGCGTACATCAATATTCGCTGGCAGCACACGCTCAAGCATGTGGCGAATGTCTTCGACTTCGCTGTTGAGGTTGAGTATCCGCGGCTGCAGCACCTGGCTCCTGCTGAATGCCAGCAGCTGTCGCGTGAGGCCCGCGGCCCGATCACTGGCTTTCTTGATTTCCTGAAGGTCGTCGCGATGTGAGGACGGAAGATCGGCATCGCCAAGAATGAAGTCAGTGTAGGTGGAGATGACAGTGAGGAGATTGTTGAAGTCGTGTGCAACGCCGCCGGCCAGCCGCCCCACTGCTTCCATTTTTTGCGCGCGACGAAGCTGGTCGGCCAGGTTGTGCTGTTCTGTGACGTCGCGGGAATTAATTACGATCCCCCCCACCGCCGGGTCTGCGCTGAGATTCTTGCCGACAGTGGAAAGCATTCTCCAATCGCCGTCTTTCCTGCGATACCTGAAGTCGAGGGAGCGGCTGCCGCCCACATCACGGGCCAGTGCCCCGAAGGCCTCGCGGCACATTGCCAGATCTTCCGGGTGGACATTCTCGAATGCATTCTGTTCGTACAGTTCCAGCTGGGAAAATCCAAGTGTCCGTGCTGTTGCCGGACTTGCATAGGTGCGGCGCCCGGAGGTGTCGAAAATCGAAACCATTTCCGAGGCGTCCTCGATGAGCGAGCGGAAGCGGTCCTGACTCTTGCGGAGGGCTTCCAGCGCCTCCTGCCGTTCAGTGATGTCCCTATAGATGGCATAAATGGCGGTGTCCTGGCCCGGCAAGCTGAAAGGTCTTGCAAGCACTGATACCGGAATTCTTCGACCATCCTTGGCGCAGCGCACAGATTCAAAAGTCAAGAGCACGCCCGACTGTACCGTCTGAGTGTAGCGGTTGCCCTCTTCTTTCAGCTCGGGAGGAACGATTAACGCATTTAGCCTCTTCCCGAGCGCTTCCTCAGCCGAGTATCCGAACATGCGGCTGAATTCCGAGTTGATCATCATGACCCGATCGTCTCTATCCACCATCGCGATTCCTTCCGGCGCACTTTCAAACAGCTGGGTGAAATAGGTCCGCTCTTTCGCGAGTCGCTCCTCTGTTTCGCGCCGCGCCGTCACATCTTCGAGAGCGCCTTCATAGTACAGTGTTTTGCCGTCGGGTCCGCGCACTGCACGGGCGTTGTCGCGCACCCAGATGCGCGAACCGTCGTGACGTACGTTGAGATTCTCGAAGTCCGTTACGACACCATCGCGCTCAAGTATCTCGCGCCAGCGATCCCGGTCTGCCTCATGGGTGTACTGCTTCGCCACTGGGTCCTTCTTCATCGTATCGAGATCGGGATACTTCATCATCTCGACGAGTGCCTGGTTCGCGTAAAGCAAGTGTCCGTCGGGCGAGGTACGGTACAATCCGATCGGAAGCCCATCGAACGGGTCCCGATTCATTTCGTCAAAAAGCTGAGGCGAAGATTTTGGAGGCTTGGGCACTAGTCTCAATATGCCGTCTTTCGACATCGAACGCAGTAGTCTAGCTTTGGCAGCGATGCCCGAGAGAGCGCGCGATAAACTGGAATTTGGCGATCAGAAAACCCTCGAGGCCTCACTCTCCGGGCTTGCTGGCGGGCTCAGGCTTTCCGGCATCCTCAAAATCGCGAACGAAGTGCGCGCTCTCGTCAACTCGGGCAGAAGCGTGGTGAACCTGACCGTTGGTGATTTTGATCCGCGGTATTTCCCGATTCCAGCTCAGCTGCGCGATGAAATAAAGGCTGCGCTTGGCGCGGGTTCAACCAACTATCCGCCACAGCCGGGCGTGATGGCGCTGCGTGAAGCGGTTCGGGACTACGTAGAGCGTACATGCGGAGTTGCGTACCCAATCGAATCAATTCTGATCACGAGTGGCGGCAGGCCGGTCATCTATTCGGCGTTCCGGATGCTTGTGAGCCCGGGCGAGAAAGTCGTGTACTCTGTGCCTTCGTGGCAAAATGATTCATACTCCTGGCTTTCCGGTGCGCGCGAAGTTGTAATCACTGCGCAAGCGTCTAATGGCTTCCAGCCGACCCTGGAGGAAATCGCGCCGCACCTTGGGGATGCGCGAATGCTGTGTCTCTGTTCTCCCGGAAATCCGACTGGAACGGCAATGGATCCCGCTGTCTTCAAGTCAATCCTCGAAGCAGTCGTAGGAGAAAATCAAAGGCGCGAGAGGTCGGGGAACGAGAAACCGCTTTTTGTCCTCTACGACCAGATCTACGGTGGCATTCGCGTTCGCAACAAGCAACACTCTTACGCGGCGGCGCTGGTGCCGGAAGCAGCGAGATACGTCGTGACTATGGATGGCGTATCCAAGGCATTTGCGGGAACGGGACTCAGGGTGGGCTGGTTGATAGCCGCACCGGCAATAGTCTCGAAGATGGGAGAGCTGCTTGCCCACATGGGCGCGTGGGCTCCGCACGCGGAACAGGTCGGCGTAGCAAAGTGGCTGCGCGACGAGTCTGGAATCGCCGGCTTCCGCAAGGAAATGGATGACAAGCTTGCCGAGCGGCTTCAGACGATCTACGACGGCTTTGCACTGATGAAAGCTGACGGCTATCCGGTGGACTGCATCAATCCCGAGGGCGCCATCTACGTTTCACTCCAGCTCAGGATCAAGGGCCGCACGGTCGATGGAAAGGTCCTTGAGACCAACGAGGAGATTCGCTCGGTACTCCTGGCGAAAACAGGTGTCGCAATCGTGCAGTTCCAGGCTTTTGGCCTCGCTGAGGATTCGGGTTGGTTCCGGTTGTCTGTCGGCGCAGTGTCACTTGACCAGATCCGCGAAATGTTTCCGAGAATTCGATGCATGCTGGATGAAGTGAAGTAATCCCACACCCCAATTCCCAATGAAGCACCTAAGCCTGCTGTTTGCGCTCGTAATCCCCGTTTCGCTCTCCGCGCAAACCGCGCAGGTGACTGCCCCCGTCACGACTGCAATTCGCGCTGCACGCCTCATCGATGGAACAGGTGCGCCTCCGGTCCGTGACGCCGTGGTGATCGTAACGGGTGAGAAGATTACTGCAGTTGGCAGTGCCTCCTCTGTGTCGATTCCTGCTAGTGCCCGCCTGATCAATCTCGGAGATGTCACGCTGCTGCCCGGATTCATCGACGCGCACACGCACGTCATAGGCAGAACGCTCGGCGACCCGCTCGCAGACCTTGAGGAGGTAAAAGATTTTCCCGGGTATGCGGCAATTGTCGGTGTGGACAATGCACGTCGGACGCTCATGGCCGGATTCACTTCGATACGCGTCGTGGGATCGCCCAATTTTGACGACATGGCTTTGCGACAGGCAATCACGGACGGGCGAATACCGGGACCACGGATGCAGAATGCCGGACATGCCCTCGGGATTACTGGCGGTCACTGTGATGCGAATGGATATCGGCCCGGCGTTGCAGAAATGGGTGTGCGCGAGGGAATTGCGAATGGACCGGACGAAGTGCGCGCATCCGTTCGCTACCAGGTGAAATACGGTGCCGACGTCATAAAGACCTGTGCGACCGGAGGTGTTCTCTCGGAGGGCGATGCAGTCGGTGCGACCCAGTACACCTACGAAGAAATGAAGGCGATGGTCGATGAAGCAGCCAAACTCGATCGCAAGGTCGCTGCCCACGCACATGGAACCGAAGGAATCAAGATCGCGACTCGTGCCGGCGTCGCATCGATTGAGCATGGCTCGTTCCTCGACGAGGAAGGTGCGAAGCTGATGGCCGGCCGCGGAACGTTCCTTGTTCCAACCCTCATGGCCGGCGAAACCGTAGAGAAGTTTGCTGCTACTGGTGTGCTCACGGGTCTTCGTGCGGAGAAGGCGAGGGCCGCCGCTGGTGCAATGCGACGCGGCATCAGGCTGGCAGTCACGGCCGGCGTTCCGATCGCACTCGGCACCGATGCCGGCGTGATTCCGCACGGGACCAATGCGCGCGAATTCTTTTTGATGACCGAGTGGGGAGGTATGTCGCCGATGGCGGCACTCAACGCCGGAACACTCAACGCTGCCAGGTTGCTCGGCTGGGAATCGCGAGTTGGCTCGCTGACGGCTGGAAAGCTTGCGGACATTGTTGCCGTTTCTGGCGATCCGCTTGCAGACATTCATTCAACAGAGCGGGTGAGCTTCGTGATGAAGGGCGGCGTTATTTATAAAGGTGACGGCGCGCAGTAGCGCGCCGTCACCCTAGGCTTTCGGCGGTCCGCCACCAACTGTATGCGCAATGTTCTGCGCATTTTTGTTCGCGACGTTCTCGTCGCGCGGAACCGAGGGCGGCGGGGCGTCCGGGCTTAGCGGCGCATTCGAGTCAGCGCGGCGCACAAGTGTAAGAATCGTATAGACGGCGACGGGCTCACTCGACTGGTTCGTGACTTCGACATCCCACGCAACAACGCCCTGGGGCTCACCGCCTTCAGGTGTATCCTTTGCTGTCTTCTGCTTGCACGTGAGGCGTACCTTGATTGTGTCGCCGATGTAAACGGGCTTGAGGAAGCGCAGCCCCTCGAGACCGTAGTTGGCGAGCACCGGGCCCGGCGCCGGATCCACGAACAATCCAGCGGCAGCGGAAATCACGAAATACCCGTGCGCCACGCGAGCGCCAAAAATCGGTGACGCCTTCGCCGCTGCTTCATCCATGTGGGCGTAGAAATAATCACCGCTAATGCCGGCAAAATCCGATATGTCCTTCTCAGTGACGGTTCGGCCGGCCGTGTTCAGTGTCTCACCGATCTGCAGCTCATCGAAACTCTTTCGGAAAGGATGCACGCTGTCCGTTTTCTCGGCGGCCCCTTTCACCCACTCGCTGGATACGCGGGTGAGGGTTGTCGGGGACGCCTGTACGGCAGTGCGCTGCATGTAGTGGAGTGCTCCGCGCACTCCGCCCATTTCCTCGCCCCCGCCCGCGCGTCCCGGACCGCCATGTACAAGTTGCGGAAGCGGCGATCCGTGACCGGTCGAGGATTTGGCGCTATGGCGGTTGAGCACCATGAGCCGGCCGTGGAAAGGAGCAACACCCAGCACTACTTCCCGCGCGACGTTGTCGTCAGCCGTTATTACCGAACCCACCAGGCTGCCACGTCCGAGCTTCGCGAGCGCGATGGCTTCTTCGACCGACTTGTAAGGAAGAATTGTATTTACGGGGCCGAACGCCTCGACCTTGTGCGGCTCCTGCTTTCCATGTGGGTCATCGCAGTAGAGCAGTGTGGTGGGGAAGAATGCACCGCGAGCCTTATCCGCACCTACGACGTCAAATCCCTCCGGGCCCCCATAAACGCGCTCCGTAGCGCTTAGAAGTGCATCGACGCTGCGCTGCACTTCGGTGACCTGTCCCCTCGCTGCAAGCGGGCCCATGCGGACTCCTTCAACGGAAGGGTCGCCGATCTTCACCCCCTGCAGTCGTTTCTGCAATGCAGAAATAACGTCCTGTACCATCGCCTCGGGCACCAGCGTGCGCCTTATTGCGGTGCACTTTTGACCAGCTTTCGCAGTCATCTCGCGCGCCACTTCCTTGATGAAGATGTCGAACTCTTCGCTCCCGGGAGGAGAATCCGGACCGAGCATCGAGAAGTTGAGCGAGTCTGCCTCGACATTGAAGCGAATCGAATTTTCCAGAATCGTGGAATGCGACTTGAGCTTTAGCGCAGTGGATGCAGAGCCTGTAAACGTCACTACATCCTGACAGTTCAGGTGATTGAACAGGTCGCCGACACCTCCGACGATCAACTGGAGTGCGCCTTCGGGAAGAATTTTCGACTCGATCATTGCGCGCACTACACTCTCGGTGACGTACGACGTAACCGTTGCGGGCTTGATGATGGCTGGCATACCGGCGAGAAATGTCGGAGCCAGTTTTTCCAGCATCCCCCAACAGGGGAAGTTGAATGCATTTATATGAACAGCAGTTCCTTCCATTGGGACGCAAATGTGGCGCGCAACGAAGCTGCCATCCTTGGAGAGCCCTTCGACTGCACCTTCCATGTAGAACCGCTCGTTGGGGAACTCGCGACGACCCTTGCTGGAATACGCGTAGAAAGTCCCGATGCCGCCGTCTATGTCGATCCAGCAATCGGCTTTTGTCGCACCACTCGCGGCTGACGCAGCGTAAAACTCCTCCTTACGCTCCATCAGATATTTCGCCATCTGCTTGAGGAGTGCTGCCCGTTCGTGAAAGGTGAGTTTCCGCATTGCAGGTCCGCCGCGCGAGCGTCCGTACTCCAGCATCGCGCCGAAGTCGAGACCGTCGCTGTTTGCCTCGGAGACCTTGTCACCCGTAACTGCGTGAAAGAGCTCGGTCGGTTTGCCGGTGCCCTCGATCCATTCACCCATCGCATAACTGCGAAGCTTGTTCACGCTATTCTCCGTGCGGGCGCGCTTTGGTCTCGCGCCAGGTTTTGTATGAATTAGTCTGTGCAGGCTGGTCGGCGGGAACTTCCCTCAACGGGTCGCACGCCTTGAGCGTCCGGTGCAGGAGCTCAGGGAGCTGCTGGTACAGCCGCGTGCCCTCGGTCTTCCAGGCGATCATCTCGTCACTTACGTCCTTCACTATCTTTGCGGGATTTCCCACAACCACTTTGCGGCGCGGTATCTCCATCTCCGCCGGCACAAAACACAGTGCGCCGACAATGCATTCTTCACCGATCGTTACGTTGTCCATCACAACGGCGTTCATCCCGATGAGGCTGTTGCGCCCGATGCGCGCGCCGTGCACGACAGCTCCGTGCCCAACATGTGCGCCGCTCTCCAATAGCACGGTAACGCCAGGGAACATGTGGATGGTACAGTTCTCCTGAATGTTGCAGCCGTCTTCGATAACGATTCCACCCCAGTCTCCACGAATTGCAGCGCCCGGGCCGACATACACATCGCGCCCAATGATGACGTTGCCGGTGACTGTCGCATTCGGATGGATAAATGCGCTTTCGTGAACTACAGGCCGGAAACCCTCGAATTCAAAGATGTTTCCGGTGGGCGTCGCCATCTTTTCAGGCGCGCTCAAGGATTGTTGCCATCCCCTGGCCCACTCCGACGCACATGGTGCAGAGAGCGTATTGCTTCCCGCTTTTCTCGAGCTCGCGCGAGGCGGTGAGAAGCAGGCGCGCTCCAGACATTCCGAGCGGATGTCCGATCGCGATCGCGCCGCCATTCGGATTAACGCGCGGATCATCATCCCTGAGCCCGAGCTCACGAAGGCTCGCAACCACCTGCGCTGCGAAAGCCTCGTTGAATTCGATGTGATCCATCTGTTCGAGCGAAAGCCCGGCAAGCTTGAGAGCCTTGCGAACCGCTGTCACTGGAGCGATTCCCATCACGCGCGGCTCTACTCCACTCGCTGCCGTTGCCACGACACGCGTGAGCGGCGTGGCGCCAAATTCTCCGATTGCGCTATCAGAGAGCACGAAAAGGCCAGCAGCGCCATCGTTCAGGCCTGACGAATTTCCAGCAGTCACAGAGCCTTTTCCGTCGTGACGAAATGCGGGCTTCAGTCTGGCAAGGGCTTCGGCACTTGAATCACCCCGAATGAATTCGTCTCTCGCGAATGGCGCCGGCGCCGGCTTGTTTTTTCCCGCGGGTGGCAACGGAACAGGAGCGATTTCGAGATCGAACCGGCCTGCATCGCGCGCAGCGGCAGCCTTCTGCTGTGATCGCAAGGCATACGCGTCCTGGTCCTGCCGCGACACACCATACTTATCTGCAACATTTTCCGCGGTTTCACCCATGCTGTCGGTTCCGTACTGGTCCTTCAGCTTTGGGTTGATGAACCGCCATCCAATGCTTGTATCGAAGACTTCGACGTTGCGCGCAAAGGGCTGGGATGTCTTGCCCATGACAAATGGCGCGCGCGTCATGCTCTCTACTCCCCCGGCGATGAACACATGTCCTTCACCTGCGCGAATCGCGCGCGCCGCGCCGGCCACCGCAGACATTCCGGAAGCACACAGGCGGTTTACAGTCTCACCTGGCACGCTCTCTGGAAGACCGGCGAGCAGCAGGGCCATGCGTGCAATATTTCTATTGTCTTCGCCTGCCTGGTTTGCGCAGCCGAGAATGACATCGTCGATGCGGGATGTATCGATGCCGGGATTTCTCGCGATCAGTTCACGCAGCACGTGGGCGGCGAGGTCATCAGGCCGTACATGCGCCAACGACCCGCCGAAGCTGCCTATGGGCGATCGGATTCCGTCTACAATGAATGCCTGTGCCATGCCTGAAATCTAGTTAAGGCGGGGCGCTGGGGATAAATTGCGCCGCATGACTCCGGAACACATTCAAGTCGAGCGGGAAGGGGCGGTTCTGGTAATTACGCTCAATCGCCCGGAAGTCCTGAACAGCTTCAACCGGCAGATGGCGGTCGAGCTGCGCCAGGTTATCCACGAGGCGGCGAACGACGCATCTGTGCGCTCTCTCCTCCTTACCGGTGCCGGTCGTGCGTTCTGCGCCGGCCAGGATCTCGGCGATGCGAACCCTGCTGAAGACCTGGATCTGGGCGAGATCGTCCGCGAAAGCTTCAACCCTGTCATTCGTGCGCTCCGCAAGATCGAGAAGCCCGTGGTCTGCGCCGTGAATGGAGTGGCGGCGGGCGCTGGCGCAAACGTCGCACTCGCATGTGATGTTGTGTACGCGTCCAGCGAGGCGTCGTTCATTCAGTCGTTTTCCAAAATTGGATTGATACCCGATAGTGGCGGTACCTTCTTCCTTCCGCGAATTGCCGGTTTTGGCCGGGCATCCGCGATGATGCTGCTTGGCTCAAGGATATCAGCTGCCATGGCTCTGGATTTCGGCATGGTGTTTCAGGTGGTTGACGGGGCGGAGTTGCGCGAGACTGCCATGATCGGCGCCCGCACTCTGTCTGAGATGCCGACGCGGGCACTTGGTCTCACGAAGCGGGCGCTGAACAATTCATATGGACGGGCATTCGAGGAGCAGCTGAATCTCGAGGAGGAGCTCCAGCGGGAAGCGGGTAACACGCGCGACTTCAAGGAGGGCGTGGCTGCCTTTCTCGAGAAACGAAAACCGAAGTTCACGGGCGAATAGGTGACACTGGATCGTAACAGCGTTGTCGGCGTAGTCGGCGCGGGCGCAATGGGAAGCGGCATAGCACAGGTGGCATCGACTGCCGGCCATCGCGTTCTCCTGCACGACATGAGCGCAGACGTTGCCCGCCGCGGCGTCCATGAAATAGGGAAGTCGCTCGCGCGACAGACAGAGAAAAAGAAAATCTCCGAGGCACAGTCCCAGTCGATACTCGAACGAATCTCCGTTGTCTCAGGCGGTGAAGGGAATTTTTCGTCTCTGGCGGATTGTGACATCGTCATAGAGGCAATTGTCGAGAATCTCGCCGTCAAGACCACAGTCTTTGGACAGCTTGAAGAATGCCTTGGACCTGATGCGGTCCTCGCGACGAACACATCATCCCTTTCAGTCACCGCGATTGCGCGCGCCTGTAAAAACCCCCGTCGTGTCGTCGGTGTTCATTTCTTCAACCCTGCGACTGTGATGCCTCTCGTAGAGATCGTCCCGGGGCTGCAGTCTGACAGCGCAATTGTTGGCCGCACTCGTGCCCTTGTCGATTTGTGGGGCAAGCAAACTGTCCTCGCATCGGATACGCCGGGTTTTATCGTGAACCGGATTGCGCGCCCTTTTTATGGTGAGGCGCTCAGGATCTTTGAGGAGGGCATCGCCGACCGCACAACCATCGACTGGGCAATGCGCGAGATCGGCGGATTCCGCATGGGTCCATTCGAGCTAATGGATTTCATTGGAAATGACATCAATCTCGCCGCGACCACCGCTGTTTTCGAGGCAACGTATTTCGATCCACGCTACAAGCCGTCCCTCACTCAACGGCGGCTTGTGGACGCGGGAATGCTAGGAAGAAAATCCGGGCGAGGTCACTACGACTACGCTCATAACGCCGAAACGCCGCTTCCCGACAAGGACCAGCATCTCGGCCGCCACATCCTGAATCGCATTCTTTCAATGTTGATCAACGAAGCCGTGGACGCCGTTGCATTCGCGGTTGGTACGGCCGAGGATATCGAGCTTGCGATGACCAAGGGCGTCAATTACCCGAAAGGTTTACTCGCCTGGGGTCAGGACATTGGCTTGAGCACGGTACTTGAGACTCTCGAGCGACTGCAACGCGAATATGGCGAGGACAGATATCGGCCAAGCCATCTACTGAGACGAATGGTGCGAGAGGGGACGAACTTTTTTTAGATGACGACGATCAAGCCGGAACCGAATACCCAGACGCTGCATACGCCGCGCACTCCCGATTGGCGGCGCATTGCCTATATCGCGCTGGCGTCGCGAATGATGGACGATATCGAAGAGTCCACAAACAAGAACCGCACGAGCGTCCCAAAGGAGCACCTTGTCCTCTACCAGTTTTCGGCGAGGGGCCATGACGTAGCGCAGGCAATACTTGGATCGATGATAACCGGAAGGCATGATGCCGCCGGAGCGTACTACCGCTCGCGTCCGCTTCTTCTCTCACTCGGACTCGATTTCGAGGACGCACTTGCCAGCCCACTCGGGCGATCGGGCGGCTTTAGCGATGGAAGGGACATTGGCGTTGTTTGCAATCTTCCCAGTCGCAATGGACCCATCGTTCTCCCGATGTCGGGCGACGTAGGATCACAGTACACGCCCTCAGCAGGCTGGGCCCAGGCGATCCAGTACCATCGTGATGTGCTCAAGAACAATGAGTATCGCGGCAGCGTAGCGGTTGTGCTCGGCGGTGAAGCGTCTGTTGCAACTAACGGATTCTGGGCAGCGCTTACGATGGCGACCACGCTCAAGCTGCCGATGCTCTTCTACATTGAAGACAACGGGCTCGGCATTTCAGTCAAGGGAGAGATGCAGACTCCTGGCGCCAACATCGCCAAGAACCTCAGGTCATTCGCGAATCTTTTTATTCGCGATGGTGACGGCACCGACCTGGTGCTGACTGTCAAGCTCCTTGAAGAATGTTTCACCCAGGTAAGATCCGGAAACGGACCTGCGCTGATCCGGCTTACAGTCCCGCGGTTGTGCAGCCACTCCGGCCCTGACAATCAGCGGGGCTACAGAACCGAGGCGGAAATTGCGAAAGACGAACAGCGCGATCCGCTGCCCAGGCTTCGGGCGCATGCTCTCGCCAACGGGATGTCGGATGGGGATTGGAGCGCGCTGGAGAAGGAAGTCGAGCGGGATGTGGGTCGCGCGCTCGAGGGTGCGAGGCACCGTCCGCCCCCAGACGCCGCGACTGTAAAAAAGTTCATTTACGAGGAAGCCGAGGGTCCGATCGAGGCATTCGGCGGAATGCAGAGGGCCGAACGCGATTCACTTCCGTCTTCACCCATAGCGACTGAGAACGGGGAGGTCGTGCGCTTTGCAGAGGCAGTTCGGAGGACACTCGCGCGCGAGCTTGAAGTGAATCCGAAGCTGCTGGTGTTCGGAGAGGACGTCGGACGGAAGGGCGGTGTGCACCTCGTCACTGAAGGGCTGCAGAAAAAGTTCGGTGGCGCACGCGTGTTCGACACGAGTCTTTCCGAAGAGGGAATCATTGGACGCTCAGTCGGAATGGCGATTTCCGGATTGATGCCTGTCGCGGAAATTCAGTTCAGGAAATACGCCGACCCGGCTACAGAGCAGCTGAATAACTGCGGCACCATGCGCTGGAGAACAGCGAACCAGTTCGCAGCGCCGATAGTCGTGAGAATGCCTGGCGGTTTCGGCAAGGACGTTGGCGACCCATGGCACAGTCTTTCGAGCGAAGTTACCTGGGCACACGCGATCGGCTGGCAGGTTTGCATTCCTTCGAATGCTGCGGATGCTGTTGGTCTGCTCCGTTCCGCGATGCGAAGTGGCAATCCGACCATTTTCTTTGAGCATCGTTCGCTCCTGATGACGAGCGATGGAAGTTCGCGTTATCCCGGCGACGACTACGTCATTCCGCTCGGCAAGGCGAACAAGTTGCGCGAGGGCACCGACATCACAGTCGTGACGTGGGGAGCCATGCTGCATCGCTGCACTGAGGCCGTCGAGCAGTTCGGGAGCGCTGTCGAACTGATCGATCTCAGAACAATTGCGCCCTGGGATCGTGAGATGGTCGTGGAATCAGTGACCAGGACGGGCCGCTGCCTGATAGTGCATGAAGACACGATGACGGCAGGCTTCGGCGCCGAGATCGCTGCCGTGCTGGCGTCAGACTGCTTCTGGAGTCTGGATGCGCCAGTCGAGCGACTGTCGGTTGAGGATGTTCCCATGCCGTATCACCCTGTACTCTTGAACGCCGTGCTGCCCGATGCCGGGAAAATCGCAGAGCGCATCCGGACGCTTTTGTCGACCTGATCAGAACTGCTTGAAATAATCGAAGGGTTGCTTGCAGTTGTTACAGACGTATATCGCCTTGCAGGCAGTCGACCCGAAAACGCTTCGCTCGACGGTGTTGGATGATGCGCAGAAGGGACATTCGATTTGAATCGGGGCACGCGTGAGGCTGACGAGCTCATGCAACGACTGGCCTTCGAGTGACCCCGGACCGCGTAGATGCGGTGGAGCGATTCCCGATTCCCGCAGCTTTTCGCGCGCTGCTTCCGTGATCCAGTCGCTGCTCCAGGCAGGCGAGTAGACGGTGCGGGTTGTGACATCCCGAAATCCATGTGATTCGAGAACGCTCACGATATCGCTTTCGATTGTCTGCATCGCAGGGCATCCCGAGTAAGTCGGCGTGATGTCGACCCGTACGCTGTCGCCATCAACTTCGACATTCCGCACGATACCCAGCTCCACTACGTCGAGAGTCGGAAGCTCCGGATCCTTTACTTCGGCCAGCATCCGCAGAACATCGTCGGAATCGCGCGGCGCGATCACCACTCAGCGCCGGGGTGTGAACGGGCGACAATCTGCATTTCGGAGAGCATGTGACCGAGATATTCAGTGTGCTTTCCTGTGCGTCCGCCGCTCATCATGAACGCGTTTTCGGGAATCGTGAGAGTTGCCATGCGAAGTACATCGTCGACAGCAGCGCGCCAGGCAGCCTCGAGTCCCCTGAGATCAGGCGCAATTCCCGCGGCGTGCATTCGATCATCGACCGCGTCCGCCATGAACATTTCGCCGGTGAACCGCCACAGCTCGTTCAATGCATCCTGCACGCGGGCGTGGCTTTCTTCCGTGCCGTCCCCAAGCCGAATCACCCATTGGCTGCTATGACGCACATGATAGCGCGCCTCCTTGAGGGCTTTCGCTGCAATCCCAGCAAGGTCGCTATTGGAGCCTTGTTGCAGTGCGCCGAGAAGGAGCACGCTGAAAGCATCGAACAGGAACTCACGAACCATCGTGAACCCGAAGTCGCCTTTAGGAAGCTCAACCATCTGGAGGTTCCGGTACTCAACTGGTTCGCGAAAGAATGCGAGTGCGTCTTCATTGCGGCCGGCCCCCTCGGCTTGCGCAGCAAGCTTGAGGAAAAGCGTTCCCTGGCCGACGAGGTCGAGCGCGATGTTGGCCGTCGCTATGTCTTCCTCAAGGATCGGCCCGTGGCCGCACCATTCCGAAAGGCGATGTCCGAGAACAAGCCGGTCGTCGCCGAGCCGGAGCAGGTACTCGAACAGGTCACGCGAATCGTTCATCGATGATTACGGGCTAAATCCCGCGAACGCCGCGCGGAACTTTGTAAAACTGCGGGTGGCGGTATGCTTTGTCTGAAGCCGGGTCGAAAAAAGGGCCGACGTCTTCGGGCGTCGATGCAGTGATCGCTTCGGATGG
>JACDDZ010000285.1 GCA_013816695.1 Gemmatimonadaceae bacterium | reverse complement strand
CGCATTGATCTCGGCTTCCGTAATCACGGAAGCATTGTATTCCATTTGCTCGTTTTGAACGGGATGGGCACACCCTGCCGCAAAAATCAGGACTGCCGCGACGAAGCCGTTTCTCATTTATTCTCTCACGATCGTTGGATTTTGAAGATGAAGTGCGTACATGGTAGGCGCCAGATGGAAGTCATTTCAGGGGCAAAAAAAACGGCCCGGGCTTCCCCGGGCCGCTCTTTCTAAAACCTTAAGTCAACTTAGGCCGTACAGGCCGGGTTGACCGTCAGGCCACGAGCATTGAGCTCGCCACGCGAAAGCGGAAAAGCAGCATTGAACGGGTCCGTCGACACTTCCTTGCGGCGAGCGCCAAGCAAACCGTACTCGCGCAAGTCGATCAAGCGCTGAGGTCCCTCCCCAAGCAGCGAGTAGGTCTTTTCATACAGCACGGCATCGATCGCCTGACGCTTGGTAGTGGGTGTTGCGATCGGAGCAAGGCCATAAGTGGTGCGCACCGAGTTGATATCGGCCGCAGCGTTCGCGAGCTGACCCAACTCGATGTATGCCTGTGCTCTCAGAAGAACCAGCTCTTCATCCCGAAGGATGCCAAGCGGAGATTCCTGATTTGCTGTTGATGCGGTGCAAAGAGCGCAGGTAATGGACGTTGAGATTCCACCACCCGACAGGGTCGTGCGACTCACAATCTTCGAAGCGCGAGTGTCGCCCGCCTGAATGCTGTCCTTGACAAGCGGGTTCAGACCAATGTTACGATCTGAAATCGGGTTCGCAGTCGCTTCAGTTCCGGCTGCTACGAAGTGGTAATACGGTCCCCACGAAAAGTGGGATGCCGGAACAGCGCCTGGACCTGCGCCCAGTGCCGTCGTCAGAGCCGTGACTGCTGCCGTTGCGGAAGCCGTCGACGGTGCCTTGCGATTGATTGCGCGCTCGACTTCGAGCTTGCCCTTGATCGCGCGGTTGAACAGGATGAAATTCGCAACCGTGCTGTAGTTACGTCCGTGTGTGGTGAAGCCGGACGGAAGGACGAATGGAAAGCTGATGCTTCCAGCCGCTTGCAGGTCGGTTAGTCCGCTGTCAAGCACTGCCGAAATCATCGCCTGCACGGCTTCCTTGCAGCGAACCGGCGTGACTTCATCCGGGTTATCCGTCTGAATCGGAATTCCAACCGTGTCGCGCAGCTCAATTAAACGCAGGTAGTCCAGCGCCTTCATGGTGCGAAGGAAGCCGTTCATTGCGCTTTTCTGTGCAGTTGTCAGCTCTGTAGCTGAAGCGCTTGGAAGCGCCAGCTGCAGGTTGTTTGCCGCACGGATCGCAGTATAGAACTGTGAAAATCCGCCGCCGCCGGCGAAGCTGCCTGGATCCGGATTTCCACCCAGAGTCTCGGAAACGTAGCGCGGCTCGGACGTATCAATGCGATAGAACGTGCGACCCAGGATCTGTGAAAGCACCAGAAAGGTCGGTGTTCCCTGGACTGCGGCGCGATCCTGCGCGAGCACTCCTGTTGCCAGCGGCTGCAGCGAGGCGCGCGTGAGCGCTCCCGAAACCGCTTCCACGGTCGGCGCATCCACGGGACGCACCACAGTGCTGTCCTTGCACGCCACGGCGGCAAACGAAGCCGCCATGAGTGCAATCGTTGTGTATTTCTTCATGTGATTTATCACCGATGACTAAAAGGTTGTCCGAACAACGAAGAAGAAACTCCTCGCAGGCGGATATGGCGTCACGTCCTGGACGCGGCCAAGTGCACCGTTTCCGAAGTTGGAGACTTCAGGATCCAGACCCGTATACTTGGTCTTGGTCCAAAGGTTCCGGCCGCTCAGCTCGACGCGGGCAGCAGATGCACGACCGTTGAAGAGGGAGCTTGTAAGGCGCGAAGGCAGTTCATAACCAACAGTTGCTTCGCGGAGCTTGAGGAACCCCGTCGATTCTACGTAGACTGCCTGTCCTTTCCTAAAGTCGCGAATGCGCTGATTTCCCGTCGCCGTGTCGGCTAGCAGTCCGCCGTCAAAGTAGTTGTTCGTCAGGTTGACGCCGACGCTTCCCTTTCTCCAGTCAAGCAAAGAGGAAAAGCGGAACGCGCCCAACGTGAAATCATTGCTGAAACCCATTACATAATCGGGCAGACCATCGCCGACAAACGTAAGGATTCGGTTTGCTGACGCGCAGCTCAGTCCATCAGTGCTCAGAGCCTTGCAGCCATTGACCGCCTGTACTATCGACGGGGACAGGCCCTGTCCGATAAACCCGTTACCAAACCGGCTGCCGAACGATCCCGGACCGGCTATGAAGCCTGGTACTGGGAGGCGCGTAACCTTTCCACGAACGCTCGCGTAAGTGGTATTGCTCACCCACTCAAAGTTGCCCCTCTGAATCGGGGTAAGTCCGAGCTCGATCTCCGTAATACGGTTGACGATCTGCCCACCGTTAATGAACTGCGTTGTAAAGCCCGTGGACGGAGCGACTGCAGCCGTAAGCAGAAGGTTGTCGATCTGCTTGCGTGCCTGCGTACCAGAGAGTCGCAGCCGGCCATCAAAACCCGTCATATCGAAACCACCTTCGATTTCGCTGGCGGTCTCAGGCTTGATTCCCTTGGCGCCCTTTACGGTCGAAGCGCGAAGACCGGTGCGGCCTTCGTTGAAAAGTGTCGTGAGGAATGTAAATCTCCCGGCAGTCGGCTGGTTACCAGCGCGGCCATAGGCGAGACGAAGCTTGAATTCATTGATTCGCGGAATCATTTCCGGAATGCGATAAGAAGCCGAGAACTTCGGGTACGCGTAGAACTTCTGCTGGTCGCCGTTGTTGCTGGAACGTTCCGAGTTCACACCGGCAGTAACAAGAAGCCGCTCGCTCAGGGTGAGGAATTCCTCCTGTGCAAACAGCGAGAAATCCTTAACCAGGTTCTGACCTTCATTTGTGAACGTCTGGACAGCCGCACTGAAGTTCGTGAGCCCGGGGAAAATTCCGCGACCGATGTTATTGACGATATCGCTCTGCTGGCGATCCT
>JACDDZ010000284.1 GCA_013816695.1 Gemmatimonadaceae bacterium | reverse complement strand
GTCGTCGCCACAACGAGCGTTGCGGTGCTGCTCCTGATGACTTCAACATCATGCGCGCGCGATCCGGACAAAGAGCTGTACCCGTTGTACGATCGGGGAACTGCTCTCGCCAAGGCGGATTCGCTCATCCCCGCCCAACCCCTCCTTGCAAAAGCCTCCGCCGCGAAAACACCTGAGCTGCGGTACCGCGCCCGCTTCAACCTCGGCTTCGCCCAGCTCGTTCGCGGTCTCCGATATTCCAGGGCAAAGAACAATTCAGCTGACGCACTTCTCGACTCCACGCTTGCAGTTTACAGGACCGTTCTGGTGGAGCGCTCAACAGATCTCGATTCCAAATGGAACTACGAGCTGGCGCTCCGCGCGCAGAGCGGCGGCGGTGGTGGAGGGGGAGGCGGAGGAGGTGGCGGAGGCGCTCCAGAGCCGCAGCCATCGCCGAACAAATCCGATGCGGACATGCCCGCACCAAAGGCAGTTGGCGGGATGGGTGTGAATCGCGCGGAGCAACTCCTCAATTCAGTCGCCGACCAGGAGCAGGACGTTCAAGGCCGGAAGCAACGCAAGAATGTTCCTCAAGACCCGCCGCGGGGCAAAGATTGGTAGATCGATCGTACCGCACACTGCTCCTCGGAATAATCCTGATCGGCATTCTCGGCCTGCAGGCGGAGCTCCTGCTTCTGGACCATGCGGATTCCTTCACCCAGTGGATTCCGCATTTCACACTTCTTGTCGGGCTACTCTCAGTCGCGCTCGTTTTCTTTAAGCCGACCGCCTTGACGATTAAATTCTTCCGCGCAGTCATGGCCGCGTTCATGGCGATCGGTGTGCTGGGCCTGTATCTCCACTACAGCGGAAATGTGGAGTTTGCACTTGAACGGTCGCCGGACCTGAGCGGCTTCGCACTAATCTGGAAAGCGCTGCACGGTGCCACGCCCGCACTTGCTCCTGGCGCCCTTGCGCAACTGGGCCTGTTGGGCTTGCTGTATACGTATCGCTACCCGTCAGGGCATGTGGACTGATTACTGCAACAGATTTGGTTTTGCGATTCGCACTCTACCGCGAGGTTTTTCATGAAACAATTTCTCAGGATTTCGCTTTACGGCGTTGTGGCCTTCTCGTTCGTCGCCTGCAGCAAGAAGCCCGATGCCACAGTCGACACGACTGCTGCCGTTGTCGCACCGATAGACACAGCTGTGTCGGCGCCAGTTGTTGAAAGCGTAAAGACCGCAGTTGCCATTGTCCCAATCGATATCAACAAGGCGTCCGACGAAGAGATTCTGAAAATCCCCGGAGTCGGCCCCAAAATGCTGCATGAGTTCAAGGAGTATCGTCCCTGGACGTCGGTCGAACAGTTCCGCCGCGAAATCGGGAAGTACGCTGACAAGGCAGAGGTTGCGCGGCTCGAGCAGTACATCGTGATCAAGTAGACCTGCTGCAAGGTCAAACAACAAGGTCAACTGCAATGTGCGGCCTGCGGCCGCGAGAACTGCAGGAGGTAAACGGAGGTCGCAGAGAACTGCGACCTCTTTGTTAACAACATTGAACTTTCGTCGCGCTCTTCGGGACTTAGGCTTTGTGTCTCAGAATATCGAAACCCAGTACACAAGTCCAAGCATGGCAGTAACGGAAAGGACGAAGTAAATGAATCCGATTCCAATTTCCTTTACGAGTGTTCCTGCGAGCGTTCCCCCGTATACCCGGCGGAACGCTATCGTCGCGTAAACCGGGATCGACAGCAAGCCGGCAAATGCAATGGGAACGAGAACAATCGGCAGCACGCCCCGCGCGAATTTCGAGAGCGCAATCACTGTAAGCGCGACGAACAGAAAGGTGTGCAGGTGTATCGCGAAGTAAAGATGTTCCGGGTATCGCCGCTTTCTGTAGAAAATTGAAACGATGAACGCAAAGATTGGGAGCAGAACGAAAAGCAGCTTCGGCATTGTCTGCGCGATCTTGTGCTTGAATCCTTTCGGGTCCGTGACAAGCTGGCGCAGCGCGGGACGCATAGGTGCGGGCGCTCGCTCCAGATCCTTCAATGCGGAATCACGTTTTGCATCGGTCAGTTGATCGGGGTCTTCGACGGCTTCCCTCGCAGCTTCCGCCACCCGCTCCGGTCGCGACCGTGTGAGACTGTCCTTACTCCTGACCAGCTTGAGTGACCCGTCATCCAGTCCCGCCACCCTGACGTTGGGCGCCGCGGCAGCCACCACGAAATAAGCCACGCTCGCAAAGAGATACAGCCGGAGCGGAGACAAATATCGCGCGCGCCGGCCCTGCAGAAATTCCAGGGTTAACAATCCCGGCTTGAGAACAAGGGCACGCACCGATGTCACGAATCGCCCGTCCCAGCCGGAAAATTCAGCGATCGCTTCCGACACCAGCTCGCGCAAGGTCGGATAGGGCGGGACATCGCGCTGACCGCAACGGCTGCAGAAGTGGCCGTTAAGCGGTTCGCCGCAATTGAGGCAGACAGAAACTTGTTCCGGGGTCACAAACAATGATGTGAAGGAAAGTACGAATCGCCAAGCAAAATCCCACTGTAAATTCGCGGTTTGTCGCTATCTCTCAATAGATTCTTGAGATGGTATTCAGAACCCTGTCACGAAGCTGCAATGAGTAAAGAGATTGACCTGAACAAGGTTCCTGAGGGTCTGCCGGCTCCTGTAGACGATGGCTCTGCCCAGCATTTAGTCGGGCTCGAGCTCCCAGGTGTCTGCCTCGCTTCAAGCGGCGGCAATCCTGTCGCACTCGCCGGCCTTAAGGGCAAGGTTGTCATCTTCTGTTATCCAATGACCGGTCGCCCCGGCGAATCGCTGCCTGACGGCTGGGATCAGATCCCCGGCGCGCGCGGGTGCACTCCGCAGGCATGCGCTTATCGCGACAACCATAGGGAATTTGAGAGTGCGGGCGCGGCAGTATTCGGCGTGAGCACTCAGTCTACCGAAGATCAGAAGGAAGCGGCGACGAGACTCTCGCTGCCGTATCCATTGCTCAGTGACGAGGGCCGACAACTTCAGAACGCTCTCGATCTCCCTGT
>JACDDZ010000016.1 GCA_013816695.1 Gemmatimonadaceae bacterium | reverse complement strand
GCATCAGGTCTTCAATTGACAAGCGGTCGGCGGAGGTCTAGTCTGGAAATGGCCGGATATTCTATCGCCGCGTGTACTTAGTCATTGAGGATACATCATTTGTTTTATTCGCGCGCTAACGGCTTTCTGCGAAATTATTTGCATAAAATGGGCGTGATTGCGCTCGTAGCTCATCTCCCCCTTTACCCATTGTGTGGTCAAACAGTTGAGGTTGAGGTACGAGACGTCAGTTCTAACCGATTGCTTTCCGGCGCAATCGTAAGCGTGGATACAGGATTCACCTCCCCTGAAACGTCTGCAATTACCAACGAAAATGGCCGGGCTTCTCTGCGGGTTCGACCAGCGCGCCAGAATTTGCTTTCGGTTCGTCGAATCGGATACGCGCCCGTGCATAAGTCGATTTCAGACGCAACCCATGCTGTCGTGAAAATCGATATGAGGGCAAATCCGGTCGCGCTCGAACCTGTAGCTATACAAGTCCAAAGCACATGCGGCAGCCTACGCGCTGAGCCGGGTATTGTCTCACGGCTCTGGCAAGACATAGAGCTTGCCTTGGAAGCAAGCGTATTGAGTGATGCCGAGTCCAATCATCCCATGGAAATCGAAAAGTATGAACGGGATTTGGACGGTAGGCATCGCGAGCAGCGGAAGACCGTAGAAATAATCTCCAGATTTACAAACCAGCCCTTCAGTGCGGCGTCTGGCAAAGACCTGGAAGAGAACGGATATGTAAGGAAGAGAAACGAATCCGATTATTACTACGCCCCGGACGCACGCACACTTCTTTCGGACGAATTTGCCGGATCACACTGCTTTTTCCCGCACACAACTTCGTCGTCAAGTGACTTGGTCGGATTGAGATTCGATCCGAAGGCCTGGGTTACTTCTCCGAATATCAAAGGTGTTTTGTGGGTCAAGGCGAAAACCTCGGAACTGCGCACTCTTGATTACGAGTATGTGAATTTGCCATTGCCGATTCCGGTGCCGGGAATTGGCGGGCGAATCGAATTTGAAAAATTACCGTCCGGAGAATGGTTTATTAATAAATGGGTTATCCGAACTCCTCGAGTTGGTCGGATAACCCGTTCTGGTGCAGGTTGGAATGCAAATGTCGTCGTCGACACACTGATTGGGTTTCACGAAGTGGGAGCTGTCGTACGCAATATTTCGCAACGTCATCCGGATGACCTGGCTGGGGTCGCCGCATCGCCGGTATACACGCTGGCCGGACGGGTCGTCAACGTTGCGTCCGGTGTACCCGTAACTGGAGCGGAGATAACAGTAGCAGGCACGAAAATGCAATCCGATTCTGTTGGCAGGTTTACGCTTACAGCCACGACACGCGATTCAATACTTGTAAATATCCGTAAAATTGGTTTCGTCGCGGCGAATTTCGGTGGCGTCTTTTCGGAGAACACCGAACAGCCGATCACATTCGGGCTTCGCCCAATCGCGCCAGTTCTTGACACAATAACCGTCAGGCGGGCTGTCGGGCTTCTCGCAACTCGCGGATTCGACGAAAGGCGCCGAAATGGAATTGGTAGCTTCCTGAATCGCGCACAGCTTGAAAGCCATGGTCCGCGGCAGTTAGGTGAGATTTTGGCTGGAGCATTTGGCGCTCGCTTGGTGCGGATGTCCAACGGTCAAGCCGCGCTCGCCAGCAGCCGAGGTGGCGCGGGTTTGGGTGGCAAGTCCCGCGGCGGCGACCCCTCAGATTTTCTGCGAGGAGCAAAGCGCGCATGCTACACGCAGGTGTTTGTCGATGGTGTGCGAGTATTTGCACCTGCTGAAGGTGCTCCGCTGTTCGATGTAAACTCTCTTGATCCGACAGAAATTGAAGCAGTGGAGTATTACCGTGGCCCGGCAGAAACCCCGGTACGGTTTGCAACTCCCGACTCAGAGTGCGGAACGCTTGTGGTCTGGACTCGTATAGGAGAGTATATCCCGGTCGCAAAATAAAATGGGCTATTTGTCCAGCGCCACGGGGTTATTGTTTTATGACCCAGACCTTGATCTCGGGGTGCACGTCCGCGTGCAGCCGGATGGGCACGCGGTAAACGCCAAGGGCGCGAATCGCGTCGTGCAATTCGATCTGGCGCTTCTCGATATGGAAGCCTTGCTGCTCGAGCTGTGCCGCGATGTCGGCTGAAGTGACCGACCCGAAGAGCTTTCCCTCTTCACCGACGCGAGCGGAGAAAGTCAGGGAAACCTGTTCGAGCTTGGTCGCGATCTCGGAGGCGGCCCCACGCCTTGCTTCTTCGGCGCTATCGAGGCGCTGACGCTCCTGTTCGATACGCTTCCGGTTTCCAGCTGTTGCCTCGTACGCCAGGCCGCGGGGAAGGAGGAAATTGCGGCCGTATCCCGGCGAAACCTTAACGATATCGCCAGGGTGACCGAGCTTTTCCACTGCCTGTCTCAAAATGACTTCCATTGACTAATCCTTATCTCAAACGGTTATCGACTGGTCCAGCGAGGCTCAAATGCCTTGAGCTCTTTTGCGCCAATCCAGCCATGTATCGCCCAGCCCGAGGCCGAGCGCAAGTATTCCTACAAGTGGCCACGCCAGAAGCGTGGCGAAAACGAGAGCAACCATCAATGTCCGGCCCTTTGTCATCCAGGCGAGTATGCCGAACCCTCGCAGAACGTAAAGCGACCCAAAAAAGACCAGAAGGTTGAGTCCGGCGCTCCGGCCTTCTATAAAAGGGGGCAATAGAAAAATAGTCGCTCCCACGGCCAATCCCCAGACGAGCTGGTCATTAAACCGGAATTCCCGCAGCCGTCCCAGCGCCGGACCTACCGGATGCGTGGCGAACCTGTGATAAACGGACCAGGCCAAGGCAAGCGCGGCAAGCGATTCCAGTCCCAGCAGAGCTGCAACCAGATTACTTGAATAGGGCGGAATGGATCTGAGCTGGTTTTCGCTAACCCCTGGCATTTCGGCCAGCGAAGGAGATTTGGCGGTCATTTCCTGCCATTCCCTTGATCCTGAGCCGCGCTGCAGGTCTGCGATCGACTCCGCATTGCGTCGGGTGAATTCCACCCTGGCAACGTTGGCGACCCTTGCCGCTCCACCAACACCGCCCGCTGCCAGGCCGAAGCCGATGATGGTAGCGGCCCCAAGTGAAGCAAGCGCGCGGGGAAAGAAGGAAACTCCCGTTGCCAGCACTGCCGACAATCCGAAGCACGCCGCGAGCAGGAGTGCCCATCCTCTTGCCATGAAATCATAGGAACTGCCTGCGGGGCCTGCACTCTGCGCGAGCATCCACACAGAAACGACAATCCAGATTGTCGCGAACGCCAGACGCTCGCCATTCCGCCATCCAGCCAGTGCGCATGAAGCGACAGCGGGGATGACGAGCAGCATTGTCTGCTCGATGGGGAGGAAGGCCCGAACGTGCGGAACGAGCGGGACCAGTACCATTGCTGCTGCTGCAAAAACCAGCCGCCGCCACGGCTGCCTTACAGGCTGCACTCCGACGGCGGCTGTCATTCGTTACGCCTGATGCCCGCGTGTATACGGGATCAGAGCGAGATAGCGCGCGCGCTTGATTGCAGTGGAGAGCTGGCGCTGGTGCCGCGCACAGGTTCCGCTCAGGCGGCTCGGAAGGATCTTGCCCTGGTCGGTAATGAAACGGCCAAGAGTGCGATCATCCTTGTAATCGATCCAACGTACACGCCCTTCGCAGAAGGGGCAGCTTTTCTGTGGTCTACGCATTGTTGTTAATCCTCGTCGTCGTCATCGTCATCACCGCGGCGTGCGGCGGCCGCAAGCTCTTCTTCGCTCATGTGCGGTGCACCGAGCTCATTCTCGTGCAGCGTGATGAGATATCGCATCACACCGTCATCGAGCTTGAGGGAGCGTTCGAACTCGGGGAGAACACCCGGTTCGGCTGAAAACTGGGCGATGACGTAGTACCCGTTTTCCTTGGTGCCAATGGGGTAGGCGAGCTGGCGACGACCCCAATGCGCAACTTCGGGCGTACCTTCGCCCAGCATCCCGTGGAATCGGCTGATTTTGTCGTTGATGGCGGTGTCTTCGAGCGTGGAGTCGAAGATGTATACCGCCTCGTAATTACGAGGCATGCGGCAATGCTCCTTTGGTCGTTAGCCCCCCGTTCGTTGCCGGAGCGGGAGGAGGTCGGTTTTTTGGCCATTCGTGGCCGAATTGGGACTTCGTAAAGCTAGCGGAGAGGGCAGCGAACAACAACACGTTCAGCCATTTCGTATTGTTGGCCCGTTGGTCGTTTTCAGTTGTCTGTTGACCGTTGTCAGTTACGGTCAACGGCATTTACGGTGAACGGAAAACGACCAACGGGCCAACCAGACGAAATGGCTTGTCGACTAAACGTTGAACCGGAACAGGAGCACATCCCCGTCCTTGACGACATACTCCTTTCCTTCCGAACGAACTGCCCCCTTTTCCTTCGCGCCCTTCCACCCGCCGAGCGAAATAAACTCTTCGTACGCTACCGTCTCCGCGCGAATGAAGCCTTTCTCGAAGTCCGTATGAATAACGGCAGCGGCCTTGGGCGCAGTGTCGCCATTGTGAATCGTCCACGCACGAACTTCCTGCTCGCCAGCGGTGAAATAGGTTTGCAGACCCATGAGGTGATATCCCGCACGAATCAATCGATCGAGACCCGCAGACTCGAGTCCCAGTGACGACAGGAAGTCAGCGCGATCCTCCGGCGGAAGCTCCGCAAGCTCGGCTTCGATTCGCGCAGAGAAGGGAACCACTTCCGCATGCTCCCCGCTCTCGGCAATCGCCGCTCGCAGGGCCTTTACGTGTGGGCCCTCCTCGCCGCTCAATTCGGCGTCTGTGACATTGGCTGCATACAAAACTGGTTTCGTGGTGAGCAGACTGAGTGGAGCCAGAATCGCGAGTTCTTCCTTCGTCAGCTTTGCTTCCCAGAGCCCGCGTCCTTCCTTAAGGAACTCATATGCTTTTTCAAGCGGACCGAGCTCGGCGAGTGCTTCCTTGTCTCCCGTTTTCGCAGAGCGTTTCGTCTTGTCCAGGCGCTTTTCCATCGATGCCAGGTCGGACAGCGCAAGCTCGAACTCAATGACTTCACGGTCGCGCACAGGATCAACCCCGCCCATCACGTGCGTTACGTCCTCGTCCTCGAAGCAGCGCACCACGTGCACGATCGCGTCTGTCTCGCGAATGTTTGCAAGGAACTTGTTGCCGAGTCCTTCACCCTCTGCTGCGCCCTTTACAAGACCCGCAATGTCAACGAACTGCACAACTGCAGGAACAGACTTCTTCGGCTGGACGATTTCCGCTATCGCCGAAATGCGCGGGTCCGGAACTTCAACCATGCCAACGTTTGGCTCCACCGTGCAAAACGGATAATTAGCTGCCTCGGCCTTCGCTGACGTGAGCGCATTGAACAGCGTGGATTTCCCGACATTCGGCAGACCAACAATTCCAAGTTTTAGCATTTATTCCAAAAGTTTATTGCGACAGAAAACAGCAACTAGGAGTAAATGAGATTGAAGGAGTCAAGGAGTTACTTCATGGGGAACTGCAACTACGGCTGCCCGGTTGGTAACCCCAGCATTCTCAGTTTCCTTGACTCCTTTAGTCTCATTTACTCCTAGTTGCAGTGAAGTTTGCGGTTTAGGAGTCAGGTTTCCGAATCGTCACGTTCTTTTGCGGCACCGGCGTTATGCACATTCATGGCTTTTTCTATTCCGTCATGCACCCAAAGATCGCAGGCATTGGTGAATTTTGGCATCAGGTCGAGAATCATTGAACGCTCGTCCTTCGCGAATGGAGCTAGCACAAAGTCTGCAAGATCAGAGTAAATCCCTTTCCGCTCTTCTGACGGACCAACACCGACGCGAAGGCGCGGGTACTCGTTGCTTTCGATGGCGTGCTCGATGTTGCGAAGTCCATTGTGCCCACCCGCACTTCCACGTGCACGCAGCCTGTAACGTCCCACCGGCAGCGCGACATCGTCCACAATCACAAGCAGATCTTTCGCGGCGGCCCAAAACGGCCTGCGCAGATAAGTTTTGAGCGCCTGGCCGCTGAGATTCATGAACGTCTGCGGCTTCACCAGACGAACCCGGTGAGCGCCCACCATTCCCTGCGTTACCAGCGAATCGTGGTCCTTCTTCCACCCATCGAAATGCCAAACGTCGGCCAGGTGGTCGAGTACCCACCAGCCGACGTTGTGACGTGTTGCTTCGTACTGTCGCCCCGGATTCCCGAGGCCAAGAATGACCTTCAAGACTGGGCGGAAGACTACTTCTTCTCTTCCGCTTCCTCGTCGTCAGCCTTGGCCTTGCGAATGACTTCAGGCTCGGCGGCAGCTGCACCCTCTTCACCCTCAACCGGCACTGTGGCCTCGATCGCCGCACGCGGCGCGGAGACTACGCAAACAGGGGAAGATTTGTCGCCCATGACTTCAACGCCGTCGGGAAGCTTGATCTCTTCGATGTGAATCGACTGACCAATCTGGAGATGGTCGATGTTGACGTCGATGTGGTTCGGGATGTTCGCCGGATCGACGCGGACTTCGAGATCGCGCATGGTCTGGTCAAGAACACCGCCGCCCAACCGGACGCCTTCGGACACGCCGACAAGGATAAGCGGAACGCGCACGATGACCATCTCACCGGCGACCAGCTCCTGGAAATCAACGTGTAGAATCTGGCGCTTGAATGGATGGCGCTGGATCTCACGAATGAGTGTTCTCGAGCTGGTTCCACCTACCGCGAGATCGATGACAGTGTTTTCGGCCGAGATCGATCCGAGCAGCTTCTCGAGCTCGCGGGTGTCGATTGCAAGTGACTGCGGCTTGCGCTTGTGACCGTAGATCGTCGCGGGAATCTTGCCCTGACTGCGCAGTGTGCGCGCCGGACCCTTTCCAGATTCGTTCCGCGTGATTGCTGAAAGATTTGCAGTTGCCATAAAAACTTCCTTCCCTGGTTACTCGAAAAGCGAGCTGACGGATTGCTCGCTGTGTATGTATCGGACCGCCTTGCCCAACAGCTCACCTACTGAAAGAACACAGAGCTGCGGGAACCTCTTTTCCTCGGAAATCATGATGCTGTCCGTTACCACGACTTCCTTGATTGGCGCATTGCTCAGTCTCTCCACCGCGGGGCCGCTGAGGAGTGCATGGGTTGCGCAGACGAAAATGTCCAGCGCTCCAAGATTCTTCAGTGCACGAGCAGCTTCAGAAACCGTTCCAGCCGTGTCGATCATGTCGTCGGCAAGAATGCAATGCTTGCCCTCGACCTCACCAACGACGTTTACAACTTCAGACACATTCGCCTTCGGCCGACGCTTGTCGATGATGGCGAGTGAGCCGTTCAATCTTTTGGCAAAGCCCCGGGCCATCTTCGCCGAGCCCACATCAGGCGCAACGATTACCGGCTCCCCAAGCTCCTTCTTGCGGAAATGCGAAACAAAAACCGGTGCTGCATACAGGTGATCCACCGGAACATCGAAAAATCCCTGCAGCTGGTGTTGATGGAAATCGAGTCCCACAACGCGGTCGGCTCCGGCTGTCACGATCATGTTCGCGAGCAGCTTGGCACCAATTGCGACGCGGGGCTGGTCTTTCCTGTCTTGACGTGAATACCCATAGTAGGGCATCACACAGGTAATTCGCGCCGCCGACGCACGCTTTGCAGCGTCAATCAGCAGCACCAGCTCCATGATATTGTCCGAGGGCGGGTTCGTCGGCTGCACTATGAAGACATCGTTTCCACGAATGTTCTCATCGATGCGTACGAAGATCTCGCCATCTGCGAAGCGGGTGACCGTAGCACTGGCCAGCTCCACTCCAACATTCCGTGCGATCTCTTCTCCGAGGCGCGGGTTTGCCGAGCCGCAGAGAATTTTCAAGCCGTGACTGGGTACGGAAAGTCCGTCCATGCCTAGGCAGCCTTTAAAGTTAAATGGGAGAGGGAGTTAGTTCAATTGCCCCCGGTGGATTCGAACCACCATTCTCGGATCCAAAGACCGATGTCCTGCCATTGGACGAGGGGGCAATGTCGAGCGGGGAAAGCTAGCCCATAAGTCGGGGTTCAACAACTCGACCCGACGTGCTCGTCCATATCAATTGAGCGTCCACCGGAAGCGAAATGGCGCCCTCCTCAGGCCTTTCCTCAAAAAGGCCAAAAACGGCGGAGCCTGACCCTGTCATTCCCGCGGCAACTGCCCCGCCACGCACAAGGCAGTCTACAAGCCGAAAAATCTCGGGATGCCGCCGCGAAACGACGGGGGTGAAATCGTTTCCTACGATAGAATCCAGCGATGCCCACGAAAGTTGAGACAGATCCCAGCGGTCCCGGTTGGCACGGGCAACCCTGTCGGCGTCGATCCAACGATAGGCCTCCGCGGATGACAATCCAAATGCAGGAACGGCCAGCGCAACCTGACGAGAAGGCGGCGGAGCAAGCTCGGTGAGCTTCTCCCCGTATCCTTCCGCAAAAGCAAAAACGATGTTGCTCGCCATGAACGCGACATCTGCCCCGAGCGTCGCCGCAATTGTCAGTAACTCCGGAGCGCGGATTGGATTCGGCGCCATCGCATTCAACCCCCGGAGCACCGCGCCAGCGTCCGCACTTCCGCCGCCGAGTCCTGAGCCAACTGGAATCCGCTTCTCTACGCTTATGTCCCAACCTCCGGGCCACCCAGTCGCGACTGAGTATGCTTCAGCCGCCTGGTAGGCGAGATTGGTCTCAGGCGGGCCGACATCTTTGCTGCAAACCACAGTCCTTTCGCCGTCAGTCAGACGAATGCTGATTTCGTCCGCCAGGTCGATCCGCAGAAACAAAGTCTCCAGCGGGTGGTATCCCGAGTCGTCTCGTCCGAGTATCCGGAGTGCGAGGTTCAGCTTTGCCTGCGCTGACACTTGTACCGAGGTCACGCCTTTCCTTCCGTCGAGCTCTGGATTTCCCTGAACCGCATCCCTAGCCTCGCGAAGTAAAATGCTCCTATCACGGTTATGGGTATGAAAGAGAGGATGTGATATCCAATCGCCCAGCTTGTCGCCGCCGGGGCACCGACAGCAAAGAGGCCCAGGGAAACAACAGCGAGCTTCTCAAACAGTCCAAAAAATCCGGGCGCAGACGGCACCGCGACGCCGAGCGCAATAAGAGCCTGGATGAACAAAACCGCAGAATAGGGAACGTCGATCCCGACTGCTTTCATTCCCACCCAGAATGCGAGGGCATTGACCATCCAATGGAAAATTGCCCATGCGAGTACCGCAAGAAACCGTTTTGGATTTCTGAGAACGCTCAGACCTTCGCCGAATGCGACAAGCGCCTTGCGACCGCGCTCCTCGATTGCCGGTGCAACCTTGCGCGCAAATAATTCAAAGAGGCGCACGAGGAACGCGGGGAAAAAGACAAGGACGTATAGACTTGCGAGCGCGAGCAGTACAATCACTCCCGCTCCCCCTGCCCAGCTGGAAAGTGGCTGTCCTGCGATTGTAGCATCGCGCGGAAAGCTCGGGTCGAGCATTGCAGCCGCCGCGAGCAGAAGTACAGTGACGGCGTCAAAGACTCTATCTACGGCCAGCGACGCGATTGCTGATGAAAAGGGAATCGGCGCCTCGCGTGTGAGCGCAAATGCGCGGGCAATTTCGCCGGCGCGCGCCGGCACAACGTTATTGACCATCATCCCGATCGCCGTCGAACGCCAGAGTGGGCCGAGCGGAACCTCGGCTATCGGCCTGAGGATTGTTCGCCACCTCAGCGCGCGAATCGGGAAGATGAATGTCCCCAGCAATGTCGCGAGCAGGAAAAGTGGAAGATTTGAGTGTCGCAGCTCGCCCCAGACAGTGGCGAGCGATACATCGCGCAGCGTCCACCAGAGCAGTACAGCACTGAGCGCAATTCCGATTACGCTCCGCCAGCGACCTTTCACGGTCCTTCTGTCGCGGCCAGGTCGATCAGGTCGAACAGCTCGTGCAGTTCGTGCTCCGCTGGTGCGCGCTTGTGCACGCGCGCGCCTGATCCTATCTCACGCGCCCTGTCCAGTGCGGCTCGGCCCCGAAGGAGCAGCTGCTCGATCGGAACCACACCATCTGGATGAACAGACTCCGCGCGCTTTTTGTCGGTGCCCGTGCCTCCCAGCCTTGCGATACTCGCATCGAGAAGATCCTTGAGTGCGCGTCCGCGGAAGCTGGTACCCGGATGCTTTTCCTCAGGCACCGGTTCAGAGGCCGCGAGCCGAACGATGTGCGGGCCGGCATCGTCAAAGAAAAGTCGCGATATAGGGACAGGACCCGCAGTTGGAACTTCGTCGCGGGTAAATGTCATCACTTCACGCGAGTGCCTGCGCAGCCGGATGTAGTCAGCCTCGTCCAGCTCCTTCACGCGGGCGACACTTACACGCAGCTCGCCCAGTCCGCCCAGGACTGCCTGGCGCAAATCCTTCGTCCACGGCACATCCCTCCGAATCACGTCGCGTGCGATTTTCTCGATTCCGCCGGCGATCTCGGCAAGGCTCGTGAGTCTCGCCATTTCCGCGCTCTGCGTGAGGCGGCGCGCGGCAGCGATAAAACGGCCTGCGTCGGGCTGCGTATCTCTCGACGCCTCTTCTTCGAGAATGGCCAGCTGCTCATTGGCTTCTAGCGTGAAGTAGTCGAACAGCCGCTCGGGAGTCTTCATCGTCACTTGCTGCGAGCCTTGTGCATTGCATCGATCATTTCCCGCACGGCAGCGTCGAGCCCGACGAAAACAGCTCGCGAAATGATGGAGTGACCGATATTCAATTCTTCGATTTCAGGGATGGCCGCAACCGCGCCGACGTTCTCGAGGTTGAGTCCGTGGCCCGCGTGCACTGCGAGTCCAAGCGACGCTGCCAGGGTTGCCGCATTCTGCAGTGCCGGGAGCGACCCGGGACCACTGTGCGCGTACCTTCCTGTGTGCAGCTCGACAGCTTCGACTCCAAGTGCCTTCGATTGCGTAACGGCGGCTGCCGTCGGGTCGATGAAAAGACTTACACGAATGCCGGCAGCGCTCAGCGCGGAAATGGCTTTTGCGATGCGAGAAGAGTCCGACGAAACGTCCAGCCCGCCTTCGGTTGTAATTTCCTCGCGCCGCTCAGGAACAAGTGTGACCTGTTCGGGTTTGATGCGAAGTGCGATGTCGAGCATTGACGGAACGCACGCCAGCTCGAGATTGAAGTAGGTTTTTACCTGTGCCTTAAGGCTCACTACATCGTCATCCTGGATGTGACGCCTGTCTTCCCGAAGGTGTGCCGTAATTCCATCGGCGCCGCTTGCTTCACAGGTGCGGGCAGCGGCGATTGGATCAGGTTCGGCACCGCGCCTGGCCTGACGAATCGTCGCAACATGATCGACATTAATGTAGAGTCTCTGCCGGGAAGCTCGCATATCTGCAGGAAGTTAGGCTCGCACTGACATTCGGAGAACCACGTGAGAAAAATCTTTGGCCTGTTGCTCGTCGTCGTCGCCTGTTCACCAGCAGGGCGGACCGGACCCGGGAACGAGCTGACCGGCTCCGCAGCCCCTCGTGTTGCCATCGAGCAATTCCTGAACGCCGTGAAGGCGCAGGACATTCAGGCGATGTCGTCAATCTTCGGAACCGGCAGCGGCCCGGCACGCGACAACATCGAGCGCGCCGAGCTTGAAAAGCGAATGCTCATTATGCAATGCTATTTCAACCACGACAAGTTTCGCATAACGGGGGAAAGCAACCAGGGAGCAAAGCGAGTTTTTCAAATTGAGCTGACCCGCGGATCCCGCACCCGGCAGACGTCCGCTCTGGCCGTTCGTGGCCCGTCGGATCGGTGGTACATCGAGACGCTCGACATTGCTGCTGTTAGGGATTTTTGTGCTGAGCCCAAGCAATAGAAACTGCAACATACGGCTGCAAATACAGGTGCAACATACAGCTGCTAGCTATTAGCTGACGCTATTAGCTATTAGCTAGCTAACAGCTAGTAGCTGCTAACAGCTAGTAGCGTCAGCTTGTAGCTAATAGCTGTAAGTTGCAGTTGCGGTTACTCATGGATCGGATAGCTCGACGAGCACCCCGCCAGTGGATGCCGGATGCAGGAACGCGATCCGCTTGCCCTCGGCCCCGATCCGTGGCGTCTCATCGATGAGCCTGATCCCCGCCGAACGGCACCGGTCCATCACCTCGTCCAGGTCGTCCACTGTAAAGCAGATGTGGTGAACTCCGGGTCCGCGCTTGTCCAGGAACCGGCCGATAGGGTTGTCGCCTGCTTCAGGCTCCAGGAGCTCGACAAGGGACTCTCCGGCCTGGAGTCCGGCTATCCTGGCTCCATCGGAATCGTCGAGCGGCACCTCCGGCATGCCGAGGATGTCGCGATAAAAATCGATGCTTTCGTCGACAGACCGTACCGCGATTCCGATGTGCGAAATCCGGGCTCCGCCTGGGCTTGGTGGGTGCATTAGATTGAAGGAGCGATTGGAAGCAAACTTAAGTCCGGATGGCCTCCGGTCTAGCCCTCAGAGGAGAACGCATTAGATGTCCAATGCCGTTGAAGTATCGGATTCCGACTTCGAAGTACAGATCGAACAGCACAAAGGGCTGGCGGTAGTCGATTTCTGGGCGACATGGTGCGCGCCGTGCCGAATGATAGCGCCAATTCTCGACCAGCTTGCAGCCGAGTACGGTGACAAGGCGAAAGTTGCGAAGCTCGACGTGGATAACAACATCAAGACCTCCACCCGCTTTAACGTTCGCTCGATCCCGACAATCCTGTTTTTCAAGGACGGGCAGGTTGTTGACACTGTTGTTGGGGCAGTTCCCAAGCAGCAGCTGGAAATGAAGTTCAAGGAACACGCGGCATAGCCAGCCCCAGCTTCGGGACTCTCTTTGTTGTAAGCACCCCCATTGGCAATCTGGGGGACATGTCCTTCCGCGCAGTGGAAGTTCTAAAATCAGTGCATATGATCGTCGCGGAAGACACGAGACACTCCCGAACCCTGCTCGACGAGTACGGCATAAAGACGCCGTACTCGCCCTGCCATGAACACAACGAGGCCGCCGAAACTCCGCGCCTTGTCTCACACCTGAAGGATGGAAAGTCGATAGCGCTGATTACCGACGCTGGAACTCCGCTCGTCTCGGACCCCGGCGCACGGCTCACCCGGGCGGCGATCGAGGCTCAGGTACAGGTAATTGCAATTCCGGGATCATCGGCCGTCCTGGCCGGTCTGGTGGTTTCAGGCATTGCCGCCGAGCAGTTCACCTTTCTCGGATTCCTTCCGCGAAAGGGCAAGGAACGCCAGCAGGCAATCGACGCGACGGTTCGTTCTTCCATCACGACTGTCATCTACGAAGCACCCGGCCGGGTAGCGGATACCTTGAACGATCTTGTGAAAGCCGGAGCACCTGATCGACAAGCATCGGTTTCACGCGAGCTCACGAAGAAGTTCGAGGAAACACGGCGCGGTACAATCACCGAACTTGCCGCTCATTTCGGGTCAGCCGATGCAAAGGGCGAGTTCGTGCTCGTCATCTCCGGTGCGGAAGCAGTCGAGATTTCTGATGACGATATCCGGAGCGCTGTTGCGCAGATGAAGCAGGACGGAAGATCGCCCCGCGAGATTACTGACAGACTTATTGCGCAATTCGGAACGGCGCGGAACCGTGCCTACAAGTTCGCACACGAATGATCGCCTTTCCTGAACAGGTCAAGGAAGCAGCACGGGCCGCTGGCGTATTCCGCTTTCCATCCGACGAAGGTGCGCACGCCACGCCGCCGCACCTCGATGTCGATGATGTTTCCCGCGAGCTCGGACCCGAAGGCTCCGTTGCAGCCGCTATGGGAGGCTACGAGGATCGCCCAGGACAGCGTTCGATGGCGGCCGCAATTACCGAAGTATTCAACGACGGCGGGACCGCCCTCCTGGAAGCCGGCACGGGAGTAGGCAAGTCGCTCGCTTACCTCATACCGGCATTGCGATGGGCAGCGCTCACGGGTGAAAAGACGCTTGTATCAACGAACACAATCAATCTCCAGGAACAGCTTGTTGCGAAGGACCTGCCTTTTCTGGCGCAAGCGTTCGCCGGCAAGCAGTCCGTGCGTTTTGCGTTGATGAAAGGCTGGCGCAACTATCTCTGCCTGCTTCGCATGAATCAGGCGGAGCTACTCGGCGCTACTCTTTTCGATAGTTCAGTCGCTGACGAAATCCAGTCGCTCAAGGAATGGTCCGCTCGCACTACCGACGGCTCCCTCAGCGACCTTGCCGTTCCGCCGAGCAGTGAAGCGTGGGACGAGGTTGCCGCGGAGCCTGATCTTTGTATTCGCCAGAAGTGCCCACACTACCAGCAGTGTTTCATGTTCACAGCCAGGCGCAGGGCGGCGGATGCGCATGTCATCGTTGCGAACCACCATCTGCTCATGGCAGATGTCGCCGTTCGCCGTACGACGAACAACTGGGATGACGCAGCAGTACTCCCTGCCTACACGCGGCTAGTCGTGGACGAAGGGCATCATCTCGAGGAAGCGGCGTCTGCACACCTCGGCGCCTCATCGTCGAGGCGCTCTCTCAATCGGCTGCTTGCACGACTGGACAAGCGGGGGCGCGGACTCATTCCAACCCTCATGGCCCGCCTGAGCAGTGATCGGGGTGACGCATTTGCGCTCGCCAATCTTGACCTTGTAAGGCAGCGGATACTGCCTGCGCTTGCGGGCGCGCGCGAGAAGGGTGCTCTTGTATTTGACCTGATCGAGGCCGCGCTGCGCGACAGCGGCCAGCAGACGTTGCGCATCACTACCGAATTTGCATTTCATCCAGTATGGAAGCGTGGGCTCAATGCCGCGCTGACCGACCTTCTCGCGTCAATGAAATTGATGGAAGATAATTTCAAGGTTGTTCGCGACAGGCTCAATTCGAAGGCGTCTGACACGGGGATTTACTCACTCATCGCCGAGCTGCAGGGCGTGTCGCGTCGAATGGAAGCGATGGGATATGCGCTCGAGGGCGCGCTCCGTCCCGAGCCGTCTGGCGAATCTGCTGTGCGCTGGATCGAGAGCCGCGGGCGCGAATCGAATGTCGCCGTAAGCTGGGTGCCGCTGAATCTCGCGCCAATTCTGCGAGATGATCTGTTCGAACGAGTAGAGACAGCAGTTGTGACGAGCGCGACGCTCGCAGCTGACGGAAGTTTCGATTTCATTCGCAAACGCCTGG
>JACDDZ010000283.1 GCA_013816695.1 Gemmatimonadaceae bacterium | reverse complement strand
ACCCCGTTGTATCTGGTCAAGAGAACGGCAATCAGAATGACAGCAACGGCAAAGGCAGAACGCCCCACCATGGTCCTGGAATTTTTCCTCGAACCTGCCGGCGGGACTGTGGGCATGGGGTGTAACTCCGAAGCACGCTTGGAAAATACCGGAGTGGCAGTTGGAGTCCTGGCATCGAGCGACGATGCAAGTGATTTTGCAAAAGCCCGTATCTCGGGATCGGCGGCAATTTGCAGCTCTTCGCGCACAAGGCGATCATAGTTTCGCGCATGCTGCACGGCACCAGATGTGTCGCCGGCCCGCTCGAGAGCTCGCATAACGCCAAGTGCGATACGGGAAGAAAGAGGATCTGAGAGAGAAAGTTTCTTCCACCACACAACGGCCCCGGCAACGTCGCTGCGGGCTGCCGCGCTTTCCGCCAGTTTCTGCATCGATTGCTGGTAGGCAGACGCAAGTCGCGCGCGCTCACCGTCGATCCAGCTTTCGAGCTCGCGACTGTCGGTGAGATGGATCCCGTGCAGAAGCGGACCTCCATAGATGCGAGCTGCACTCTCGAGTTCACCCTCAAGCAGCGCCTCTTCAAATTCGCGGACGTCACTGCCTACGACATCCGGGTCGAGGCGAATCTCACCTGCCGTAACGGAGAAGGGGTCCCGGCCAAGAGCCCGGCGGGTTGAATAGATGAGCTGATCCAGGGCATGGCGAGCCCGGCTGGTATCACTTTCCGGCCACAGAAAAGCCTGGACCCGGTCGCGTGAAATTCCAACCTGCCCGCCAATCGCCAGGATTGCGAGCAGCTCCAGCCGCTTCTTCTGAAGTGACTGAGGTTGGCGGGACGCGCTGGAATCCTGCAGCGAGAGCGTCCCGAGAAGCTTTAAATGAAAGATTTTTTCGAAACTCACTGATCCGTGAGGTTTTTGTGAGTATCCAATGACCACTGGGAAGTATGATGCCCACGAATGACGCATCCGGTCAAGCTGACCGGATCGGGAATCATCACCTCGCCACAAGGAGATTCGTCGATGTATCGCAATGCAGCTCCGGTTCTTGCGGCCGTTATCCTTTTGAGTGCTTCAGCCTGCAATGGGGACTCGATTTCGGGTACTGACACGGCCATCAACAAGCTTCGTTCCAGCTACGCCGCATATAACGATGTAGCCAAGGCAAATACGGCTGGTTACACCGTATGGTCACCCGACCCAGCCGCCGCCGGTGCTACCTGCGCAAGCGCGCCGGAAGGCAAAATGGGTTATCACCTGGTAAACGTGCCGCTTCGGGGATCGCCGGCCAGCCCCCAAACGGGAGACGCGATAATCGATCCGGCGCAACCCGAAATGCTGCTATATGAAAAGAAGTCTGACGGCACCATGAGTCTCGTGGGTGTGGAATGGATTGTATTCAAGGCGGCATGGGAGCGTGAAAAGGGAGCAGGTGCGGCGGCCCCCACGGTACTTGGTCAGCCCATGCTTTTTGGCGACCACGCGTTCGTCGCTGGCGGACCCTCAGTACCTCACTATGAGCTTCACGTCTGGATCTTCAAGGACAATCCGCGCGGGATGTTCGATCCATGGCACCCGAATGTGACTTGCTGATGACAGCTTAAAAAAAGACGCCTCACTCAAAAGTTCGAGTGAGGCCTTTTTTTATAGGTCCGGCTGCGACAAGCGAACAGTTATCTACGCCCGACCAGCTCCACCCTGCTCATCCACGCATCACCTTTGTGGTCGCGTGTAGTTATGGCCGCTCGGCGCATGTCGCGCGAAATGCTTATGGATGTAATGGGGCGGGGAATGCTGCCAAGGCGCGTGACTTCGCCCGTTGTGGTCAGCTTGTAAAGCGTAGTCGATTCCGGTGTATCCTGTAGCTGCACAAGGATGCTTCCATCGTATAGCCACGATACTGCTGCTCCTTCACCGGCTGCGGCCCACAGGTGCGTAACTCTTCCGTCCTCAGTTGAGATCATTCCGATGCCGGCTGAATCTTCGGACGGCGCGCGCCATCCGACGAATGCGGCGTACCGGCCATCACTGGAGGTTGTGAGTGTATAGGCAGTCTTGTACCACGATGGAATCGCGACCTTGACTGGCGCGGATTTGGGCGTCCGTTGGATCTTGAATGACTGCGCGTCGGGCTCGATCCATATCCACCCGCTGTCCGCCAGGTTTGTGATGGCACCGATTGTACTGTCCGGCAGCAGGAAGCTCGATTTTTCGCGTCCTGTCTGGAAGTTGATCCACCGCATCCGAATGCCATCTGCGGTGCGATCACTTGCGATGAGATTAGCTGAGTCGGTGACTGAGATATTGAGATGGCGGCCGGCGATCGATATCTGAGCACCTCCTTCCACAGGTTTTAGTATCCATGCCCTGCCAAACGAGTCGACTCGGCTGCTCGGGTCGCTGAGCACCAGGAACCGTCCATCGCGGGAAAGATTGAAAGGAATCGCTGTTGTCGAACGCGCCAGCAGGCCGTTTTCAGCGAAGTCACCCTTGATGGCCTGCTCCGGCGTCATCGACCAGAGCGCGAATTCAGTGGAGCCTTCGTCCATGACGATTGACTTGCCATCCTCTGTCACTTCAAAGGAAGTAACAGTTCCCGAGTGAACTGTGTCACCTTTGGAATCCATTTTTCCAGTGACGCCATTGAAGCCAATGCGCACAATGTTTTGCAGCGGCGATGATTCGGAAGTCGCGATCATCCATACGGCATCTCGGGATGCGCCACCGAAGCGGCCCCGCAGCAGTGGAATCTTCAGTCCGTGAACGATGTCCCCATTCCTGGCGACGGAGAGTCCCTCAATTCCGCTAGCATCGTTTACCTGAGCAACGGCCCAGCGTGAACCCGGGATAGGCATAACATTTCCGAGGGTAAAAGCGTTTCCCTTCACCTCGATGCTGTCTGCGACAATGCCGTCAATGCCGGAAACGAGTATCCACTGCCGGTTTGCGCGATTGAAGCCGCGATGGAAATAGATCGAATCTCCTCCCGCAAAAAAAGAGGCTGACCCTGCGGCGAGGTAGCGGGGTTGGCCTCCAAGCGTGGAAAGGAGGAA
>JACDDZ010000282.1 GCA_013816695.1 Gemmatimonadaceae bacterium | reverse complement strand
ACGCCGACTCCCTCTTCAGGCATCAACCCAATAAGCGCAACGGTTCCGTCCAGGCTCCCTGTATGAAAGTTCATCATGCGTCCGCGATAGTCCTGCTGGTACCAGCCCAGACCATACGTGGTCCAGTGCGGCCTCGTGAGCTGCGCCGTTACATAAAACTCGTCCGCCGGGACAATAACCTGCGGGCGGAAAAGCTCGGCGAATGTGTCACGCCGGAGCAGACGCGTTTTGCCGATTGTCGCACTGTCGAGAAGAAAACGCACCCACTTCGACATGTCGGAAATGCTTGACCAGACTCCGCCTGCGGGCGAGATGCCCGCCGTCGCCGTGTTCTCGATTACTGTAAGCGTGTCGCCAAAGCGCCAATGCGGTGAGGCTGCATTCGGGACGCCGCGCGTTAGCTCCTCCGTTGCAAATGTGCGCCGCATTCCGAGAGGGAGAAAAATTCTCGACTCTACAAACTTCTCCCACGACATCCCGCTCGCCCTTGCGACCACCTCGCCAGCGAGTGCATACATGACGTTCTGGTAAACGAAGCCGGAACGCAGCGAGTACGATGGTCGGACAAGCTTTAACTTCTCGAAAATCTGCTCGCTGCTCAGATCGTTGGAGGTCCACAGGAAATCGGTGCCGTCCAGGCCCGCTCGATGAGTCAGAAGGTCGCGGACTGTGAGCTCGCGGGTGACATAGGGATCGTACATCTGCAGAGCGGGCACGAACTTCGTTACCGGATCATCCCACGAAACCTTTCCTTCATCGACCAGCATCCCAATGGCCAGCGAAGTCATCGCCTTGGTAGTCGACGCAATGGAAAATATCGTTGCCGTATCAACCGCATCGGGCTTTCCGACTTCGCGAACTCCGTAGGTGCCCTCGAACACGACCTTGCCGTCCTTTACAACGGCGATTGCCAGTCCCGCTGTGTTCCAATCTTTCACAGCGCGCGCAACATACGTATCGAATCCGGCCAGCTTCCCTTCAGTGCCCTGTCCGCGCGCATGGCTGGAAAACGTCAGCACGAAAAACGCGATCCAGCCGCCCTTACGCATCTGACCCCGCCACCAGATCGTCCACTCCTCCGGCCCCACGGACATTTTCAGGATCGACGCCTGGTCCGCTGCGGCCGAACCGGGCAAGCAATGGAGGAGCGAGGAACGTCGTGCCAACTACCACGAGCGTAACTGCGCTGAAAAGCCTCGTGTCCAATGCTCCAGCCGCTACACCGGCCTGCGCGAAAATCAAACCGACTTCTCCGCGTGGAATCATTGCAATCCCGATCAGTGCCTTGTTGCCACGGAACCAGAAGGGAGCAAATCCAGCCAAAAACTTTGTGACGACTCCCACCGCAAGTAGCGCAAGACCGATCTTCACCGCACCCGCATCGCGAAAAAAGGAGAGATCCACGGCGGCACCAACCGAAGCGAAAAAAATCGGAACGAAAAAATGTCCAATTGAAGTCGTTGCCTTTTCTATTCGCGCGCGCTGTGGGGTGGGATGCAGCACCAGCCCCGCCGCGAAAGCGCCAATAATCATCGCAGATCCGGATTGCGCCGCCAGCCAGGCAAGCAGAAATGCGAACACAAGCGCTGCCGCTCCCAAGGTACCTGCAACGTCCAAACGATCGATAACCCGAAAGATGGGGGGCACCGCGCGACTTCCCACCAACACAGCAAGAACGAGAAAGCCCAAAGCCATCGCGATTGTGATACCTATGCCTCCGACAGTCAGCGCGGCGCCCGCAAGCAGCGTCGAGACAATCGTCAGGATCACAAGCCCGATGACGTCATCGATGATCGCGGCCCCGAGCACTATTTGCCCCTCGTCAGTGTTGAGGCGCCCCAGATCGGAGAGCACACGCGCAGAAATTCCCACCGAAGTGGCGGTAAGTGTAGCGCCGCATACAACGCTGGTCATTGAGCCGAGCCCGAGCCAACGTGCCACGGCGTAACCCAGGCCAAATGGCAGGATCACACCTACAAGCGCGACTGTTCCGGCCGCGCCTCCGACTCGGGCAAGTCGGCGAAAATCGGTTTCCATGCCAATCGTAAAAAGCAGCAAGAGCACGCCCAACTCTGCCATTGCGCTTATCACGGGATCGGACGGGTTCAGAATGCCCAGGGCAGACTGGCCGAGAATCATTCCAGCAATGAGCTCGCCCAGAACCGCGGGCTGACCGATGCGCTGGGCCGCCATGCCGAACACCATGGTCCCAATGCCTATTGCTACAAGAACTCCGAGCAATTCGACGAAGTGACTATTCACGAATTGATTACTCCCGCACCGGGAACATTTGTTGCCCTCAAGTGAATGAAACTCATACAGCTAAATCAAGGCAGACATACGCATGCGCGTTAGTGCTTTAATATTGTTGGCTCTCGGATTTTCAGCGCCTCTGGCGGCACAGGACCAGGCTTCAATTGATTCTGCGTCTGCGAAAGCGATGGTCGCGCAGGCAAACCTCCAGACGACACCCGTGAGCCTTCTGACCCTCACGGCCAGCCTGAGCACCAAGCGGATCACCCTCCGCCAGGGTGACTCCGTCGTGGCGGAATACGATGTGGCTATCGGAAAAGAACCTCATCCCACGCCATCGGGCGAGTTCAGGATCAAGCGCATTGTCTGGAACCCGCGCTGGGTCCCACCCGATGAGGACTGGGCGCGGGGCAAGAGCGCCAGGGAGCCGGGTCACCCCGCCAATCCAATGAAAGTGGTCAAGATCTTCTTCATGGAGCCGGACTACTACATACACGGCACAGGCGATATTGCATCGCTCGGTACAGCTGCATCCCATGGATGTCTCCGCATGGATCCGGACGAGGCAGCCGAAGTTGCGAAATGGGTAATGCTGCACGGAGGCAAGCCCCGCGAAGAGGGATGGTTCAAGCGAATACTCCACTTCCGACGCCAGGAACAAGTCGTCTACCTGGACAATCCTGTTGTGCTGACAATCACCGAGTAAAAAAAGAAACCGCCCTCGGGCGGCTTCCTGTTTCACTCACTTGAGAATGCAATAAAGTTGTTTCGCCTCGTCCTCGCCCCAGTGGACATGGCGCGACCT
>JACDDZ010000281.1 GCA_013816695.1 Gemmatimonadaceae bacterium | reverse complement strand
AGACGACGGCTACACAGTTTCTCCGGCTCGCAGGGGAGCGCATAAACGAGCGGGAAGAACGGCTGCGCCGCTTCAACCGGATGGTTGCGCACGAGCTGAAAAACAGGGTCGGAGCGATACGCGGAGCTTCCGAGTTGCTGAAGGAGAATTGGGTCGGTGAGTCTCAGCGGGCGCGCTTCCAGGTGATGATAAAGGAGAACGCCGACGGGCTGCAAAAGGTTCTGCAAAACCTGGAAGCTCTCTCACGGATCGAATCGGATGCCCGTCAGCAGCGGAATGTTCTGCTTCCGCAGGCGGTCGCGGAGGTTGTTCGCCAGCTGCGCGATGCGGCGCAGGGACGCTCGGTTGACGTTCAGATTGCTGACGATCTTCCTTCAGTCGAGGTAGACGCTGCGGCAGTGGAGCTGTGCGTGATGAACTACCTGTCGAATGCGATTAAGTACTCAGACCCAGCCAAAGACAATCGCTGGGTGCGTGTCGATGGCGAGCTGCTGTTCGGTCAGGAGTTCCCCTCTGCCGGAGGCGAGCTCATAGTGCGGGTTACCGACAATGGCATGGGTGTACCGCAAGAGGCTCGAGCGCGGCTATTCGACCAGTTCTACCGAGCCCATGCCGAGACCGTCACTTCCATTGAAGGTTCTGGGCTGGGGCTGAACATCGTCCGAGAAACAGCCGAAAGCCTGGGGGGAAGAGCCTGGGTGGACTTCCCTGAGGAAGGGGGAGCTTCGTTCTGTTTTTCCCTTCCAAGCCGGCGGGAGGAAGACGCAGCGGCCGCCGGAATTCCAAGACTGGGTGCGCCCTGACGAACTTGGCTGGACGCCGCTAGGCGGTAAGCACGCCGTGCGCGATTCGCAGTCCTTCGAGGGTTAGAAATGGCTCGAGGTGATCGAACGCATCACAATACGGGGCAATGACTTCCGCTAGTCCACCTGTACCGACAACGTAAGGCTCTTCCGGGTTGGGCCAAGCCTTCCTGATTCGTCCAACAATGCCGGATATCGAGTCGGCAGCGCCGAACAAAACACCACCCCTTATGCAGTCGTCGGTACGGGTACCGATCACATTTTTGGGTGGGCGAAGCTCAGTCGCCGGAAGCTGCGAAGTGCGCCGAAAAAGCGACTCCGCAGAGCTGATAACTCCGGGCTGAATGACACCCCCGATGAACTCCCCAGACGCCGTGATGCAGTCATAAGTCGTCGCCGTCCCCAGGTCCACAACTATTGTGTCACGCTTGTAAATCTGACTGGCTGCCAGCGTGTTGAGGATCCGGTCAGCCCCCACAGTCATGGGCTCATCGACCTTGAGCTTGATGGGAAGCTTTGACTTTCCGTTGATAACCACGGGCTTCCCGCCAAACATGTCCTTGCAGGCGTCGTACAGGATTGGAGTCACAGGAGGCACCACGGACCCGATGGCCGAGCCCTTGATTCCCTTCTCGTCGATTCCAGCAGCTTGCATGAGGCCGTGAAGCATCAGGCGGATTTCGTCCGACGTACGCGCAGCAGTTGTCGTCAGGCGCCAATGGTCCTTGAGCTTATCACCATTGAATAAACCGACAGTTGTTTCGGTGTTGCCTACATCGAAGACGAGAATCATGGGGTGAAGTTAATCAATTCGACGAGGGTTACGGCTGCAGTTCCCTCGATATGGCTCGGGTGCTATTACCCACCGACGATAACTGATGACAGGAGCGATGGAGCGAAGGACAAGGTCTGAGGAAGCAACTGCAATACGGGGGTTACTGCACCCACATCCTATATGTCGTTGTCGTTCACCACAAAGAGCAGTCCTCAGATCCTGTCCTTCGCTCCATCGCTCCTGTCATCAGTTGTGTCGAAGCGCACCTCCCCGTGCAGCAGAAGCGAGCCCGAACGAAGCCGCACCACTGAATCCGCCAGTGCGACAACCAACTCGCCCCGCTCGGTAATACCGCGCACTTCACCATTCGCCGGCTCTATACACATGTGTCCGAGTGCCAGGTCGCGTGTCTCGAATTCAGCGAGCTCCGCCCCGGTCAGTGATCCGGTAAGCCGCAGCGCGTTTCTGACGAGTGCAGTGACCTCCTCGAGGACTTCGAGGCGCGATGCGCCGTTGTCCAGCCCGGCTGCGGTCACGACTTCGGCAGGCGCTATGACGTTGATCCCGATTCCAATCGCCACCCACTCGGGTTTTCCCTCCCGCCAGCGGGCCTCGACGAGAATGCCCGCAAGTTTCTTCCCGCCCGTATAAAGGTCGTTTGGCCACTTGAGCCGAATTGGCTCTTCAGCAAACCGGTCCAGGGCCTTAGCTGCTGCCAGCCCAACGCGAATGGACATAACCTCGATCGCTCGTTCGTCGCGCGGTCGCTCGACAAGCGTGAGCCAGATGCCCTGCCCGGGCCGGGATTCCCATACTTTCCCACCGCGACCGCGTCCTGCCGTCTGCCGGTCGGCGAGTATCATGGTTCCCGAAGGTGTTCCTTCACCTGCGAAACGGTGGGCAATGTCCATCGTCGAGCCCACAGTCTCCATAATGATCAGGCGCGGTACACCGACCGCCCGTGCCAGATCATCACAGGACTGACCGTCGTACCTGTATCCGTCAGCCTCGTGACGCGATGAGTCCGAGTACGATAAGGCCTGCAACGATCCGGTATAGTCCGAAAATTCCATAGCTGTTGCGGCTAACGTACCGCAACAGAACCGCGATGGCGAGCCAGCTGCTCAACGCCGCCGCCGCTACCCCGACAAACACCTCGGCGCCCAGGTTGCCAGCGCGAAGTACTTCGGGAGCCTTGAGCACGATTGCGGCAGCCGTGATCGGCATGCTCATGAGAAAGCTGAATACAGCCGCCGACTCACGGTGGAACCCGAGCGCTCTCGACGCCGAGATCGTCGCACCGGAGCGGGACACACCGGGAAGGAGCGCGAAGACCTGCGCAATTCCGATCGTGAGAGCATGCTTCGCCTTCATTGAATCCAGGTCGCGCTCCTGCTTTCCAATCCTGTCGACCAGCCAGAGGACGACACCCATCACGATCAGGTTTATGGCGATCATCGTCGGCGACCTGAAAGTCGTCTCTGCCT
>JACDDZ010000280.1 GCA_013816695.1 Gemmatimonadaceae bacterium | reverse complement strand
CGCTTCGCCAATTTCCTTTTTCTCGACACCCGGGTGGTCGGTAGCGAACGTCACGTCCACAACCAGCGCCATCTGCGGATTGATGCCCGATGCGCATACAGTGGCACCGCCACCACGAAAACCAATTTCCTCCTGGGTGGTTGCGACGGCAACTACACGCGCCTTCCCCGGATTCTCCGCATAACGTCGCAATGCCTCCAGGACAACGAATGCGCCGATTCGATCGTCGATGGAGCGCGACACGATCCTTCCATTCGGAAACTCCAACGTCCTTGAATCGATGACTGCCGCATCTCCAACGGAAACAAGGTGCTCCGCTTCCTGCTTCGATGTGACGCCGAGGTCCACCCAAAGCTCGGTCATCTTTGCGGCCTTCTCTCGCTCCTCCACCTTGATCAAGTGGATCGGCTTCTTTCCAACCACGCCAAAAACATCCCCGTTCCTGCCAAGAATCCGGAGCCGCTGACCAGTGAGGACCTGGGTGTCCCATCCGCCGATTCCGGCGATGTACGCGTAGCCCTCATCATCTATGTAAGTAATGATTACGCCGATCTCGTCGATGTGCCCGGCCAGCATGATTGTTGGGCGGCCATCAGGGTTTACCTCAGCCATGCTGTTTCCGGCTACATCCGCGGTGACAGTCGCAAACTCCCTTGCCCGCTCCCGCCAGACTTTTGCGGGTGCGGACTCGAAGCCGGAGGGGCCCGGGGTATCCAAAAGCTTCTTGAGAAACGAAAGGGAGTCTGGAGTGATCACGGTACGCTGGTTATATGATGTATGGCGCGAATATAGCAAACCCAATGCGCGCAAGCGAAAACCAATGGAGCCAATTTGCTGTCGATAAAGTTGGGAGTCCTGATACTCATGCTGCCGGCTGCTGCCACAGCCCAGTCTGATTCACTGCGCAGCGCCCCCGTCTCCAATTTGAGCTACGAGATCAGCATCGACTCGACGCACACAAGAGCGCGAACGATCGGAGTATCGATGACCTTCGATGTGCGGTCCGCTCGGCCCGTGCTTTTCTCGATGCCAGCGTGGACGCCGGGCTCTTACGAGATTCGTAACTTCGCCAAGTACGTTTCCCACTTCTCTCCGGCGTCGGGATCGACGCTCCTCCAATGGGACAAGCTGGACTACGATACATGGCGCGTACGTCCTGCCGGCCCCGGGTCGGTAACGGTTCGCTTCGATGTTCGTGCCGATACGCTTGAGAATGCGAGCGCCTGGACACAGAAGGATTTTGCCTTCTTCAACGGAACGAACGTGTTCATGTATCCCGAAGGCGCCGGGTATGACTTTCCATCCAGAGTCTCGCTCCGGATACCGGCGAGCTGGAAGGTCATGACTGGCATGAATGGCTCTTCCGCCACCCGAACCTTCACGAGCTCGAACTACCACGAGCTGGTGGATCACCCGTTCTTCGCAGGCAGCTTTGACATCGACAGTGCAGAGGTTGCGGGTGTGCAGGTTCGCATCGCCACCTATCCGTCCAATGCCGTCACCCCGCGCGGGCAATCCATCGTGTGGGACCAGATCCGCAAGGTCATTCCTGTTGAAGCCGCGGTCTTCAACGACACCCCGTTCAGGACATACACGATTCTTCAGGTCGTGGATTCCCTCTTTCCCGGTGCCGCAGCGCTCGAGCACGAAAATTCCGAGCTTGCGATAATGTCGCCGGACTTCCTGGGTTCAATCACACTTGGCGGCCTGCACGCTCACGAAATTTTCCATGCGTGGAATGTGAAGCGGCTGCGTCCCTCCGACATGTACCCATACGACTACGAGCGGGCGCAGCCGACGACTCTTCTTTGGGTGAGCGAGGGCATCACCGACTACTACGCTGACCTTTCACTGGTACGCAGCGGCGTCGCAACACCCGAGCAATTCTACTTCCTTACGCTCTCCAAGCACGAGGAAGTGATGAACGCGGAGACTGTCGAGGCTCTGGAAGATCTCTCGCTGTCGGCCTGGCTATCCGGGACTGGTGGCGGGGCTGAGCTGTACTATCCCAAAGGTGCGCTTGCGGGGTTGATGCTGGACATCGCAATTCGCGATGCATCGAACAACAGCGCTTCGCTCGATAACGTCATGCGCGACCTCTACACTCGCACGTACAAGCAGCAAAAGGGATTCACCAGCGAGCAATGGTGGGCTTCGGTTTCCCGGTACGCAAATGGAAAATCATTTTCCGATTTCAGGGCGAAGTACGTCGACGGTCGCACCGCATTTCCGCTCGACAGCATGCTTCGGCTCGCGGGGCTGCTGCTGCAGGAAAACACCTTCCGGATTCCGAAGATCGGAGTATCGCTCCAGGAAGACAGCGTGGGGTCGAAAGTGTTTTCCGTGGAGCCGGGTGGCCCTGGAGCTCGCGCCGGAATCAGGGAGGGGGACTATATAGTCTCGCTGGGCGGAATCGCAGCCGATGCGCCGGACGCAGTGGAGCAGTTCGGCCGCAAATATCTCGCTGGTACAGAGGGAACGCCAATCAGCGTGGATGTACGGCGCGGCGGAGAGATCCTGCATTTCACCGCGCCGCTTGCATTCACGACGCGGTCACTTCGTCAGATACTTGTCGATCCAGCAGCGTCGGCGAAGGCTATCGCGATTCGCGAGGGGCTGTTGCGCGGTACCACTCAACCATAGAACGGTTGCGTGGAAGCGGGGCCGCAAAGGGCTTGCGCATCTCTGCCTCGACTTCGGCGATCTCACGCGGTGCCCGTGAGATCCAGTCGACACCGGTAGCTGTAACTATGTAATCATCCTCGATGCGAACGCCGATGTTCGCATAGCGCTTCACTGCTGCGCGAATCGTTTCTCCGAGCGCGCGATTCCTGGGAGTGTTCGGCAGAATATCTACGAGATTCTCGCGCACGTAAATACCAGGCTCGATCGTGAATGCGCTGCCTTCAACGAGGCGTGTAGTCGCATTCCGGCTTGGCGCTGCGCCTGGATCGTGGACGTCCAGTCCGATGCCATGTCCCAGTCCATGCATGTAATACAGGAAGTACTGTGGGCACTGGCGGCTGGCGGCAGCATCACAGTCATAGGTTGCCGAGGGTGATTCCGTGAGCCCGA
>JACDDZ010000279.1 GCA_013816695.1 Gemmatimonadaceae bacterium | reverse complement strand
CACTTGCAGCGGGTTGGTACATCTCATTCAGCGGGATCGTCACCTTCAAGGCATGGAATCGCGACGATGTAGTCAGGCTGGTTCCAGCAGACAGGATTCTCGCTGAATCGGATTCGCCCTACCTGGCCCCGGTTCCTGATCGAGGCAAGAGAAACGAGCCTGCGTGGGTCACGAAAACCGTGGAAAAACTCGCAGCCGTCCGAGGGACGGGACGTACGGAGATGGGAGAGCTATCGGTCCGGAATGCCCGTTCATTTTTTGGGCTACAGGCCTGAACTCGATTATTGTTTAGGCACCTACACAACGCCTAGGCCGCGCTCCAAATAGATTGTAGTTTCTGCCATCGGAGAAGAAATGACCCTGAAGAGCGTCAGCACAAGCGAAGCACCGGCCGCAATTGGCCCATACTCCCAGGGCATAGTCGCCCACGGATTCCTGTTCAGCGCAGGTCAGATTCCGCTCGACCCCAAGACGGGCCAGATGATCGAAGGCGGAATCGACGTCCAGACTGAACGCGTCATGGAAAACCTCTCGGCGATTCTCAAGGAGGCCGGCGCTGCGTGGAAAGATGTTGTGAAGACTACAGTTTATCTTCACGACCTGGCGCATTTCCCGACCATCAATGACATATACGGGCGCTGGATCGGGGACGCACGGCCTGCAAGATCGACAGTTCAGGTAACCGCATTACCGCGTGGCGCACTGGTCGAGATCGACGTCATAGCACTCCTTCCGACTCAGAGCTGAACGCTCCCGGCATGTCCACTTCCAACACGCGCGAGGAGCTGTTCCGACTAACAGCGTTCGCGCGTTGCGCAGGTTGAGCGTCAAAATTGGGTCCGGGTGACCTTTCGATGGTGCTCAAAGACATTCCGCTTCAAGCCGATCCAAGACTTCTCGTAGGACGCGAGTCGTTTGACGATGCGGGGGTATTTCTCGTTGCACCCGACCTCGCTCTCGTACAGACGGTGGATTTTTTTCCGCCAATCGTGGATGATCCCTACACCTTCGGCCAGATCGCGGCTGCCAATGCGTTGAGCGATGTGTACGCGATGGGCGGACAGCCCCTCACAGCACTGAGCGTCGTCGCGTTTCCAACGGGCGATCTTCCGCTCTCAGTGCTGACTGACATTCTGCGCGGCGGGCAGGACAAGGTTCATGAGGCTGGCGCCTACATCGTCGGCGGTCATAGTGTAGTAGACTCAGAGCTCAAGTACGGGCTCGCAGTGACCGGTCGCGCTCATCCGGATTTCCTGCTCACAAACAAGAACGCAAGAGCTGGTGACGTTCTCATCCTCTCCAAGCCCCTCGGCACTGGCGCACTAACAACAGCGGCAAAGAAGGGAATCATAGATTCCAATGCGCTGAAGCCGGCCATCGAGGAAATGCTCAAGTTGAATGGGAACGCAAGTCGGGCCGCGCTCGCTGTAAGCTCGAGATGCGCGACAGATGTAACAGGATTTGGCCTGCTTGGCCACGCTTTGCACATAGCCAGAGCCAGCAGTGTCACGATCCAGTTCGAATCCGCAGACATTCCCTTGCTTCCCGGAGCGCTGGAGGCGGTTCGTGCGGGTGCGGTTCCCGATGGAGCAAAGCGGAATTTTGCATTCGTTGAGGAATTTTTGAGATGGAACGGGGTATCGGAAGACATGAAGCTTCTCCTCGTTGATCCTCAAACTTCCGGTGGCCTGCTCGTTGCCGTTTCTCCCGATCGTGCAGATAAATTCATTTCGCGGGTCGAGGGCGCGGCGATCGTCGGAAGGGTTGCTGAAAAATCCGATATGTTCATCGATGTTCGGTAGTGCGCATGGGGGTGGATGGGGCCTGGTGGCTTCCCCAGTCTTCAAAACTGGTGTGACCCGGCAAAGTCGGGTTTGGTGGGTTCGATTCCCACACTCTCCCGCCATCGCATTCGCAGTCGCACTTTCGGCAGCCGTTCCTGCAGGCGCGCAGAATGTCGACAGCGCCCGCGCCGGTGTGAGTGCACAGAAAACCGCCGCAGCGAAACGGGATTCGGCCCTCGTGCCTCCGCTCTCTCCCCGTCGCGCGTTTCTTCTCTCGCTCCTTATTCCCGGCTACTCGCAGATTCGCCTGGAACGCCCAAACGGCGCCGCTCTTTTTGGTGCAGCGGAGATCGTTTCCATAGGTATGGCGCGGAAGGCGGCACTCGACCTGCGTGAAGCGAGACGCGGTGCGCGCGACAGTGTAGTGCTTACCTTTCAAGTCGATCCGGCAACGGGCCGAGTAGTGCTCGATTCCATCACAGGCAGACCGAGGCCGGCCACCTACGAAAGGAACAGAAACACCCCGGAACGCATCGCCGCGCGTCGCACACACTATGAGGACTGGATTGCAGCGATCCTCTTTAATCACCTCATTTCTGCGGCTGACGCATACGTGGCCGCCAACCTCTGGGATTTTCCCGTGAACGTGAAGGGCGGAATTACTGCGCAGCGCTCGGCACAAATAGTTGCGACGCTGAAGTGGTAGCAGATTCGTCGGCGCCTATTGGCGTCTTCGATTCCGGGATCGGAGGTCTCACAGTATTTCGCGAATTGATTCGCCAGCTTCCCAACGAAAGCATTGTCTACTTCGGGGATACGGCCCGGGTACCATACGGCCCGAAAAGTCCCGACACTGTGCTCAGGTACAGTCAGGAAATCGCAGACTTCCTCGGGAAGCAAGGAGTCAAGGCGCTGGTCGTTGCATGCAACACTGCCACCGCCCACGCAGTTCCAGCGCTTCGAACGAACATGAAAATTCCCGTGATTGGTGTCATCGATCCCGGTGCGCGCGCTGCCGCAAAAGCGACAAGGTCAGGTAGCGTCGGAGTCATAGGAACAGCGGGAACGATCAGATCGCGCGCATACGAAACTGCCATCCTGAACCTTCTTCCCGACGCCCGGATTTCCGTGGCTGCATGTCCTCTTTTCGTCCCGCTGGTAGAGGAAGGGTGGCTCGAGACAGAAGCCACGTCTCTCGTTGCCAGTGAGTATCTCACGCCTCTTCGCGACGCCCACATTGACACACTTGTCCTGGGTTGCACGCACTATCCACTGCTCAAGCGGGTAATCGG
>JACDDZ010000278.1 GCA_013816695.1 Gemmatimonadaceae bacterium | reverse complement strand
GGGAGTTTTTCCCGGAGGTCAGGGAGTGAGCGCCGCATTTACACGCATTGCGATCATCGGTGACGGGAAAATGGGCCAGGCCATTGCTTCGCTCGCCGCGGGTGCGGGCTGCGAGGTCGTGGCGATGATTGGCGAGAATCAAAATTCGAGTGGGGCTGGAATCACTCGTGCCGCGCTGAAAGATGCGGAAGTGGCAATCGAGTTCACTCAACCGGATGCAGCTCTCGCCAATATCCGCGGCTGTCTCGACGCGGGCATACCGGTCGTGGCCGGGACCACGGGGTGGTATGACGAGCTTCCAACTCTCACTGAAGAAGCAACGAGGAAGAACGGGGCACTCCTCTGGTCGGCGAACTTTTCCCTCGGTGTCAACGTCATGATCCAATTGGCGAGGAAAGCGGGTGAGCTGCTCACCGAGAGTGACGCATTCGATGCGCACATCGTCGAGACGCACCATGCGGAAAAGAAGGATGCCCCGTCCGGCACAGCCAAGGTTGTCGCGAAAGCGCTCGAAGCGACGCTCGGCAGGGGTGTGCCAATAACCAGCGTTCGCACGGGTTCGGTTCCTGGAACCCACGAGATTGTCCTCGATGGACGTTTTGAGCAGCTGGTCATTACGCACGTTGCGCGCGATCGCAGGGTTTTTGCGGAAGGAGCGCTGCGCGCTGCGAAATGGCTCGTGGGCAGGAAAGGCGTGTTCACAATGGCGGATGTTCTATGACAATGCTTCATGGTTGCGGTACTGCGCTCCTTACTCCGTTCGCACCCGACGGTTCACTGGACGAGCCTGCATTCCGGAAGTTTGTGGAGTGGCAGATAATGGAGGGCGTGCATTCGCTGGTTCCCTGCGGATCGACAGGTGAAGCGGTGACGCTTACACTCGAGGAACATCGCCGCGTTGTCTCCATTACCGTCGAGACTGTGGCCGGGCGGGTGCCTGTAATTGCCGGCGCCGGCAGCAACGATACCAGGAAAGCAGTTGCGATGTCCAGGGAGATGAAGGCATGCGGGGCCACGCACCTGCTTCACGTTTCACCGATGTACAATAAGCCGCCGCAGCGAGGAATTATCGCGCACTTCCGCGCCATCGCAGACTCGGTCGACCTCCCGGTGGTCGTGTACAACGTTCCCGGACGAACGGGAAGCAATATCGAGGCGGCAACGACTCTAGAGCTCGCGGAGCATCCCAACATCGTTGCAGTCAAGGAAGCTTCAGGAAACATCGAGCAGATCAAGGAAATAATCCGCTCGGCGCCGGAAGACTTCAGCGTGCTATCGGGCGATGATCCAATGACCGTCGATGTGATGCAGGCTGGCGGGCATGGAGTAATTTCAGTTACATCGAACGCCGTGCCCCGCGCGGTTTCGGAGATAACCGAGCTTTGCGCGGCTGGACAATACGACAAGGCACGCGAGATCGACGCGCGGTTGCTCGCGTGGACCAGGGCCGCCTTCATCGAATCCAATCCCATTCCCGCCAAAGCAGCGCTTTCGATGATGGGGCGGATGCGGAACGTCCTTAGGCTTCCGCTTGTTCAGTTGGCTGAAGCCCACACACTTTCTGTTCGGCAGGCGCTGATGGCCGCCGGGGCTCTCACTTGAAGAGCGGCACGGACCTCGAACGGGCAGTGGAACTGCTCGCCGCAACTCCCGCAGGAGAAGCGCTCGGTACCAATGCCTGCGAGGTGGTGGAGGCATTGCTTGTCGCGCTGGAGCGCGGTGAGATACGCGCCGCAGTGCGAGGGGACGATAACAACTGGCGCGCTGTTCCCTGGGTCAAGCGCGGAATTCTGCTTGGATTTCGGCTGGGCGCCGTCGTGGAGATGCCCGGTTTCGGTGCAACGAAATTCTTCGACAAGGATACTTATCCGCCGAGAACGCTGGCGATGGGGGATGGGATCCGCGTGGTGCCGGGCGGGTCGAGCATCAGGCGTGGAACCTTCCTGGCGGCGGGCGTGGTGTGCATGCCGCCGATGTACGTGAATGTCGGCGCATATGTTGGGTCAGGCACGATGATCGATTCGCACGCGCTCGTGGGTTCGTGCGCACAAATTGGCGAGCGTGTGCACATAAGCGCCGCCGCGCAGGTTGGCGGAGTGCTTGAGCCCATCAATGCGTCGCCGGTGGTCGTGGAGGACGATGTGATTGTCGGCGGGAACTGCGGCATTTATGAAGGCACCGTTGTGCGGAAGGGCGCGGTGATCGGTGCGGGCGTTGTGCTCACCCGCGGTACGCCCGTGTATGACCTGGTCCACGAACGCGTGTATCGCGGGAACGCAGACGCTGCTCTGGAAATTCCCGCCGACGCCGTTGTCGTTCCTGGCGCCCGTCAGGTAAATGCTGGTTGGGGAGCCGAACAGAGGCTTTCGCTCCAGACGCCAGTCATAGTCAAGTACCGCGATGACAAGACTGACAGCGCGACAGCGTTGGAGGGCTGGCTGCGATGAAGGTGAGCGGCACCATCCGGGTGCCGGGCGACAAGTCGATCTCACATCGTTCGCTCATTCTGGGTTCGCTCGCGGACGGGACATCCCACATACGCGGAATACTGGAATCAGGTGATGTTCAGTCCACCGCGAATGTGCTTCGAAATCTCGGCATCGCCGTACCCGCGCTTGGTCCTGACATCGAGTTGACTGGAAAAGGTTTGCGTGGTTTTACGCAGCCAAAAGTCGACCTCGATTGCGGTAATAGTGGAACAACAGCGCGCCTCATTACGGGGGCGATTGCCGGCAACGAGATCTTTGCAAGAGTGGTTGGTGACGAAAGCCTGAGCACGCGCCCGATGCGGCGCGTTACCGAGCCGTTGGCGGAGATGGGCGCAGTTGTCGAGTTTCCCGGAGTCAAGGACAGTCTTCCATTCACGATCACTGGTGGAAAACTGCATGCGCTCGACTGGGATAATTCAACATCGAGCGCCCAGGTCAAGAGCGCCATACTTCTTGCTGGCCTTACCGGGAAAGCCCGCGTGGCAGTAGATGAGCCAATCGCATCGCGCGATCACACCGAGCGAATGCTGCGCGCGATGGGTGCAAAAGTGGACACGGTGAAGAAGCTCGTCGAGCTCATGCCCGTGAAGTCGCTCAACCCG